>RFJU01000131.1 GCA_003694805.1 Candidatus Woesearchaeota archaeon
AGATTGCATTAAGGAAGTTGGTTCTAAGCTCCAAAAAATTACAAAAAGTGACGTTGTAATCACTCAAGGCAAGGAAGGGATGAGCGTGTTTGAAAAAAACAATTTTTTCCATATTCCTACAAAAGCAAAAGAGGTCTTTGACGTTAGTGGTGCGGGAGACACAGTTTCTGCATTTATTGCTCTAGGCCTCACATGTAACTTGCCTTTAAGAGATGCTGCTGAGTTAGCTTCGTGCGCCGCATCTGTTGTTATTCGAAAAAGCGGCACTGCAGTTTGTAGCAAACGAGAATTGTTAGAAGAAATAAAAAAAGAGAATCACATTTTAAATTAAATGAAAAAGCTTAAAAATCATAAGAGATTGCCTCCGCTCGGACGGCCAAAGTGGCCAGGTTCCACCCGTTCCCATTTCGAACACGGAAGTTAAACTGGCCGACGTATCGGGGTGTACTGCGTTTTTGCGCGGGAAACCCGATTCGCTGTCCACCTTTTTTTCTTGTTGAGTGTTTGCTTGAGAAGGTGTTGGTTGAGTTGAAAAAAAGAAAGAAAAGAGAGCGGGGTGCTTTTTTGTTGTTCTTGTCTTTTTTTTAGGTGAGGAGGTCTGTTCCTGGTTGGATGTTGATGTCGTCGATGTCGAGAGTTTCTTGGTTGTCGAGGATGGCTTGGTAGTACGTGATGGGGCGTATGTGTGTGATGCTTGTTCTGTGGATGAGGTACTTGCCGTCCTTTGATTTGCGTAGTTGTGTTTCTATGAGGGGCATTTTTCGTAGTTGGTTTTCTTTTTTCTTAGTTAAGGCCATTGTGTTTTCACCTCGGTTGGTTGTAGAACGAGTGGGGGTTGTTTGCTAGATAGGTGTTTTGCCTTTTTTTGCGGAAAGCTTTCGGGTGAGTTTGGAAAGGTGGCGTGGAGGGGGTATGTTGCTCATGTTGGTGTAGTGCTTTGCGGCTTGGTTGATTTCGTATCGGATGGTTTGTGGGGGCCACCCTGCTGCGAGGAGGTGTGATGCTATGGCGTCGAGGGGTGCTCCGCGTGCGAGTTCTCGGGCGATATATGCTTGGAGTGGTGTTGGCTTGGTTTCTTCTTTGTTTTCGTTGTTGTCGTGTAGTGTTGTGAGGAGTTCTTGTCCTGGTTGGGGGATGAGTTCTATGTCGTGTTTGTGGGGGAGGGTGAGGTAAATGATGACGAGGAGGGTGAGGATGAGCAGGGTTATTGCGCCCGTGTAGAGGAGGAATGTTGGTTGTTGGGCGGGCGTGGTGGCTGGTTGGGGTGGTGCGGTGGCGAGTCCTGTGTCTTTGCCGAGGGTGATGAGGACAGTTGTTGCGAGTATGATGATGAAGAGGGAGACGAAGGCGGTGCTGTTTTGGGTTGCTTTTGGCGTGTTTTTTTCTTGGTTGTTCATCGTTGTGTGTTTTATGGTTTTGTGGGTTTTTTTATTTTTGCGTAGAAGAATCCTTCGGTTCCGGTTTTGTCTGGCCAGAGGCGTTTGGTTCGGGCGAGGAGGGGGTTGAGCGTGTGGCCGAAGATCGTTGTGAGGCCGTGGTCGCCTATTGGTGTGTTGATGGGTTCGAGGGTGGCTGTTGGGTATTTGTTGAGGAACCAGTTGATGACGAGTTCGTTTTCTTCTGGTTCAAGGCTGCAGGTGCTGTAGAGCAGGGTGCCTCCGGGTTTGAGGCAGTGCCATGCTGCTTTGAGGAGTTCGCGTTGGGTTTTTGCGAGGTGTTTGAAGGTGTCGATGGTTTTGTTTTCCGGCCAGGTTTTGTCTGCTGGCCAGTTCCCACTGCAGGGAGCGTCGAGGAGGATGGAGTGGTAGGTTTTTCCTAGGTCTGTTGCGAATCGGGCGTCTTTTCTGTAGGTGATGGCGTTGGTGACGCCACAGCGTTCGAGATTGTTGCGGAGGGTGGTGAGGCGTTTGGTTTTGATGTCAAGGCAGGTGAGGACACCCGTGTTTTGCATGATTTGGGCGAGGTGGGTGCTCTTGCTTCCGGGTGCTGCTGCCATGTCGATGACGGAGGTGTTGGGTGCGGGGTTGAGGATTTCTGCTGCGAGTTGGGAGGCGGCTCCTTGGAGGTAGTAGTAGCCTTGGAGGTATTCGGGTGTCGCTCCGAGGGAGAACGGGGCAGAATACCAGTAGCCATGTTTGAGCCAGGGTATGCGTGTTAGGCGTGCACCTTTGCGTTTGAGGCGGGTTGTGAGTTGTTGGGGCGTTGTTTTGAGGGTGTTGATGCGAATGGCTGGTCGGGGTGTTGTTGTTTCTGGGTTGAAGGCGTGGCCGAGTTGTTCGTATCGTTTGAGGAAGAGTGCTTTATGCATTGGGGAGGTCGATGGTGAGTGTGCCTTTGTGCTCGTCTATGACGATGATGCGGGGGTGTTTTTTGGCGTAGTTCTTGGCGGCTTCCCATCCTTTGGTGTTTTTGAGGTTGTTAATAGTGTCAAGGATGGTTTGGAGTTCTTGGTAGTGTTGGTAGATGAGTTCTCCTTTTTTTTGGTTTTGTTCTGCACTTTTTTCTAGGCCGCGGAGGTGTTTTTCTTGTTCGGTGATGATGCGGTTGATTTTTGTTTGTTTGTGGTTGTGTTCTTCGTGTTTTTTGTTGGCTTCGTTTTGGAGGATGGTTGGCATGAGGGTCTTTTCGATTGCTTCGCTGAACGTTGTTGTTGCGGTTTGGTTGGTGTGTGTTGTGAAGGGGATGGGTGTTGGGCCTTGGTCGCTGATGTGTGGTTGTGGTTTTTCTGTGGCGATGGTGCTGAGTTGTTCGTGGATTTTTTTGGCGTCGGCTTCGGTGATGGTTGTTTTGTTCTTGTCTATGTTTGCTCGTTGGCAGAGTTCTTCGGCCCACTTGCCGCCCAGAGAGAGTTTGGTCGCGAGTATTTTGACGATGCTCTCGTTCTTAGTTGTTGTGATGATGTTGGAGAGTTCTTGAAGAGTGAGGGTGAGGGGGTTGGTTGCTTGCGGGGGCGGGGTGTAGGGGCTTCCTCCGCGTATGGTTCTGTCTTTGAAGGTGTGCGTGTGGAGGGGGCTGATGATGGTGCCGTCTGCTCTGGTGTGGATGAGGTTGCCGGGGGGGATGAGTTCGATGTGGAGGTGTTTGGTTTCTCCTGTTCGTTGGAGCGTTATGGTGAGGATGCGTTCGAATCCTTCTTGTTGTATTGCGGTGATGCGTGCTTGGCGGAGGTGTTTGCGCAGGAAGATGCAGTAGCCCGGGGGTGTTTGTGGAAAGGCGGGTTTTTGGTGGGTGAGGAAGAGGGCGTGGGGGAGGTCGAGGTAGAGGTTGTGTCTTCCTTTGTTGGGGACGTGGATGGTGAAGTAGAAAATTGTTGTTCCTTTTTGGTAGATTTTGTCGATTTTTCCTCCGGTGAGTGTCGTGTTGAGTTCTTTGGCGAGAAAGAAGAGGTCCATAGCGGTGAGTGTGAGTGGCGTGCTTGTTGTTGGGTTGTCTGGCTTTGTGTTTTTTTTGTTCATCGTTGGTTTTTTGGTGAGTGTTGGGTTATTGTGAGTTATAAATGCTGTGTTTGGTTCTTGAGTGTTTTAATGGGTTTTTAATGAGGTTCGGGGTTGGTTGTGTGTTTGCAAAAAGAAGGAAATATTTAAAAAACAGAGGTTTTCTTTCTTTGCAAAAAATGTTTTCATTGTCGTTCAGGGGTGGTTTTCTTGTCTCGTAGTGGTCTCGTTGTTTGGGTTGTCGCGGTGGTTGTTGGGTTGTTGGCGGTGGTGTTTTTTCCTGAGGGCGGTTTGTTGAAGCAGGACAACAGTCCTGTCGTTGGGAGCAGCGATGTTGTTGAGGCGCAGGTCGGAACCCGTGTTGCAGGAGGGAGTGGTGTTGGTGGGGAGGTGCTCTCTGCAGAGGTTGTTTCTCTTCATGATTCGCAGGAGGATTGCTGGATGATCATTGATGGTAGCGTGTATGACGTGACAGGCTTTATTTCGGAGCATCCTGGGGGTGCGGGGGAGATCGTGACTCGTTGTGGTGAGGACGCGTCTGATGCCTTTGTGACAAAGGGTGGTAAAGGAAAGGATCATTCTGCCTTTGCGTACGAGCTTCTTGCGAAGTACTTTATAGGGCGTGTCGGGGATGTTGCGAGTGATGGTCAGAGTGAACGTGGCGCTGCGAGTGGGGGCGGCAGTTCTAAAGCAGGAGAAGCGGGAGGGAGTGGTTTGAACGTCGCGGTTCCTGACAGGCAGGATGAGGAAGTGAAAGAGGTTGAGAACGTAAAAGCGCCTTCTGCTGATGTTTCAAGCGGGGGCGTTTCTGGTAGTGTTGCGAGTGATGTTTCGTGTACTGAGGAGGAGGTTTCGTTGCATGCTTCCAAGGACGATTGTTGGATGATCATTGACGGTAAGGTGTATGACATTACGGCGTTTTTTAGGAAGCATCCTGGAGGGGATAAGAACCTTTTGAAGGGGTGTGGCTTGGACGCGTCTCGTTTGTATGATGGAAGTGCTGGTCCGCATAAGCATAGCGCCGCTGCGAGGGCGTTGCTCGATGATTTTTTCTTATGTACTGTTGGCGGGTCGGCGCCAGTTGGGGGTGCTGCTGGCTCGTCTTCTCGCTCCTCTTCCAGCTCGGCTCCTAGTTCGTCATCTCAGGAGTCGCCAAGCGGGGGCGATGATTGCGGGAGTGTTGAGGATTGCGTCGTAGAGGATGCGCTTCGTCGGTTTCCTTCTTGTAATTTCAAGAAAGTGGAGCGCGAGGACTGGGGGTTTAACGTTGTTTTGAAATGTGGTGAAGAGGTGAAGGTGAAATACGATCGTTCAGGACGGTTTTTAGAGGTTGATGATTGAACGGAGAAGGTGATTGTTGTGGGAGTTGTTGCTTGGGTGGGGCGTTTTGGTGTGCTGGTTGAGTCTTGGCTGAATCGTTTTCGTTGGCTTGGCTTGACGCTCGTGAGGGGCGGTGTCTCGTTGGTTTTTTTGTATTTTAGCTTGGTGCAGTTAAAGTCGCCGCAGGTGTACGCGGGTTTCCTGCCTGGTTTTGCCGCGTTTTTGCCGTTGAGGCCTGTCGCGTTGGTGTACTTGAATGGTTTGTTTGAAGTGTTCTTTGGTTTGCTTTTGTTGGTTGGGTGGCGGACGAGGTTGGCTGCGTTCTTGCTCGGGGTTCACTTGTTGGGTATTACGGTAAGTATTGGGTTGACGGATATTGGTGTGCGGGATTTTGGTTTGGCGGTGGCAACGCTTTCTGTGGTCTTGAGCGGTCCTGACAGGTTGTGTTTGGAGTTTGAAGCGCCTAAGCGAGACTAGTGGGAAGGGCGCGTTGCTCGTTCATGTTCTTGTTTATTTTTCGTATTGTTGGTTTTTGAGGTTTGTTGGACAGCCCTTGAGAAGCACCCGCCCTCCCACGAAATATGTTGCCATATAGAAAATAATTTTATTTAAATACTTAGGTAGTTCTTCCCCTTGCTTGGTGTGATGCTGCAGTCCACCGTCGGTTCCCTTCCTTCACAAGGGAGGGTGCTGAGGAAAGTCCGCCCACCGACAAAACGTGACCGTGCGAAAGCGCGGGCGTCGAGAGGCGCGGCAACCGCTCAGAAACGAAACCCCCTGTGCTTAAGGGAATGATGCGTGCGAAGGCATCGGTGACGATGCTGAGCTAACCCGCTGACGTCGGCACAGGAACGGTTGAAACGGCGAGCCCTCACGGGTGCAAGTCCTTCGAGACGCTTAGTTGAATGTGGACAACGGCCATCGCCGCACGGCATCAAGGCGCGCGGTTTGGGCCGTACAAAAGGCGGCTTACCAGCATCACACCACTTCACCTACTTCACGAAGACTTGGCAAGGAAGAGGTCGTACAGAGGAAACAAGCTTGTGCTTCCGAAGAAGAGGAACAAACCGCCATGATCTCGAGAGTTATTTTCAAGGACGATCACCGCGGCCTGGAGTTTGAGGTTGGGACATTCAAGAAAACGTTCTCAATAGGAGAGAAGGTCCCGCCAGAGAGCATTAATTACCACCCCCTCACTAATCACGCTAATCATTCTTCCGGCGCCTATCAAAAAAGCAGTGTTGAGAGAAGCGAAAAGCCACCGTTTTTGGAAGTGTGGGGTAAGGAGCGAGTAATGCGTGCGGGCGATGAAGGCAAGGAGGAGCTCATCTATATTCGAGAGCCGTACTTCTTCGTGGCATTTATCATGGAAGAAGAGAGCGAGCAGGGAGGTGGAAGATTAGAAACAATCGTCGCGACAGAAACCTTACTTTGGAAGGACGTCCCCCAACCCGGTGAAAAAGTCGCCACGATTTCTCTCGCTTCGCCAGCTTCGAAAGAGAGTTCGCTTGGCCGCGTTGAGAGGTATGAAGTAACGCGCCAAGAGCTTCGACCGCACGCGAGGAGTCTGCAGCCTGACATCCTTTGCTACGTCAAGCCCGAGCGCGATGAACCTTAGACGTCGAGATTGCCCCCGCGCAGGACGCGGGAGGTGCACGACCCCTTCGAACGGTGAAAAACACTATTTCTCCTTCCCCCGTGAAGAGAACTTTTTTAAATAACGCTTGCTTTCTTTGAAGGCATGGCGAGAAAGGATAAAATTGCGATGCCCAGTTCCGGGGCTGGCATTACGCGGTATTTTGATGAGATTAAATCACGCTACGAGCTCAAGCCGGAACACGTGATGGTTTTGTGCATCATTGTCGTGCTTATTGTGATCAGTCTGCACGTGCTCTGGCCAATCGGTGCTGGGCCGTGAGCGTGCCAACCCTCCCCCTTTACGTTCGCAATTGCCAGCATTCTCGCCTGGAGCTTTGAGTTGCTATGATGCCTGGAATGGATCCTCGGATGATGCGCCAAGCGATGAAACGCATGGGCATCCAACAAGAAGTGGTTGAAGACGCTGAGGAAGTGCTTATTCGTTGTTCTGATCGCGAGATTGTTATTACGAACCCTCAGGTCTCAAAAGTTGTGATGATGGGGCAGGTCACCTACCAGGTCGTGGGGGAGGTTGTTGAGCGTTCCCTTGATACGACACCAGACATTTCTGATGAGGATATTGCGACGGTTGTTGAACAGACTGGTTGCAGCGAGGAAACAGCGAAGCGGGTTCTTGAAGAAACGAAAGGGGACTTGGCGGAGAGCATCCTAAAGCTCAAAGAAGACAAAAAAGGCTGAGAGGAGGCCGGTCGAGAACGCTTTTTTCCCTTTCACAAGCCGGTTTCCCAAATTCCCAATAGTTTTTTATACACTTCTGTCTTTGCAGCAGGAAAAGAAGAGGTGGGACTTACGGGTCATAATGGTACTATCGCCTTGTTTGTAGCCCTGGCCGTTGTCGCTGGGACTGTCTTCTCGATTGCTGCCGGGAACGGAGCGGGCGGGAGTTATGTGGACAGCGATTTTGACGGCGTGAGCGATGCTGTTGACAAATGTCCCTTCACGTTTGGAACATTTTGTGCAGGGTGCCCTCCCCTCCCGTGCAATCCTACGTGCCAAGAACTGCTGTGTACCGAGAGCGGTCCGGCGTGTGTAAACCTTCCTGAAGGCGTCGAGTGTGGCTTTGAAGATTGCAGCGTGCTTGACAACGGGTGCCGCTCGTATGAGAACGCGGAGCGGTGGTGTTCGAACGGGGTGTGTGGTAAGGGCGTGTGTAATGCGTACGTGAAGGCGCCGGTGGGTACGCCATGCGTCACGAGGAAAGGGTTTGCGGGGGCTTGCGACGAGTTCGGGGTGTGCAGTTCTGAGGAGGACCGCTACCTTCCTATTTTTGATAGGGATAAGGACACGATACTGGATGAGGAGGATAATTGTGTCGTCTTGTTCAATCCGCGCCAGCAAGATTTTGACGAGGATGGCGTTGGGGACGTGTGCGACGAGGATGCCGACGGGGACGGCGTTCTTGACCGTGAGGATCGTTGTTGGGAGACTCGGTCAGGGCAGGTTGTTGATGCGTTCGGGTGTAGTTGTGAGCAGAAGACGTGTTCTGACCGTGGCCCGTGCACGGATGTTGTTTGCGATGCTTCTTCAGCGGCTTGCGTCGCTTCTATTGCTGCTGGGAGAGCGTGCTTCCTTGGTCAAGGTGCTGGTTGGGGGATTTGTGGGCTTGATGGTGTTTGTCACGAGGCAGACGTGGAAATCGAGAGCAATGAATCAAGCAATGGCAGCACAGGTTCTTGTGTGGAAGGAGAGGTTGTTCCTTGTGGCTTGAGTGTTGGGGAGTGCAGGCAGGGAACGAGGGTTTGCTTGGGAGGCAGTTTTAGTGCTTGTCGGGGCGAGAAGAAGCCTGCCTTGGTGGATGTTTGCTTTGATGGGTTGGATAATGATTGTGATGGAGTTGTTGATGAGGGGTGTGGCGAGTCTTTGCAGTGTGCCGCTTCCGAAACATGCGGAAACCTTGTTGATGATGATTGTAACGGCGTTATTGATGACGGGTGTGGGTGTCTTGAGTACGAGTTCTGCGCCGATAATTTCGATAATGATTGCGACGGCTTGGCTGACTGCAAAGACCCTGATTGCGCCAGTGATGCCGATTGCGGGGCGCCTTGTCCTCAAGGGCTTCGGAGATGTGGCGATGCGTGTGTTAACATCCAGGAAGACGGAAGAAACTGCGGGGGTTGCGGGGTCGTGTGTGATCCTGGTTCGTTCTGCCAGGACGGTTTTTGTGTTCAGGAACGCGCGTGTTCGGTCGCGTGTAGGAGGGATAGTGACTGCGGCGCTGGCGAGTACTGCTTGCGGAAAGGTTCGTGCGCCGCCACGTGCGAAGCTCGCGTCCCTATCAATGAAGATTTGCACGAGGAGCTTGCTTCCTTGTTTCGTGAAGTTGTTGCTGCAGCAGAGTTGAAGACGTGGGTGGAAGAGGCAGGAAGCCAGTTCGTCGGCGTGGTGAAGTCTCGCTTTGCGTTTCCCTTGTACAACGTGACTGTCGTGATTGACGGGCCTGAAGAGCTCGTTCCGGGTCCGCAGGCCATTCATGGAGGCGTCCTCACGAGGAGGGAGCGGCCTTTTGAAGTGGTGTTGCCTTTCTTTGAGGGGTATGGTGAAGTTCGTGTCGATCCTTTGCTCTTGGATCCGAGAAGAGTTAACCATGTCGTTTTTTTTGTGAAGGAGAATAAACAGGTTCAAGAGGAAGTCCTTGCAAGCCGTGCTGTCGCGTTGCTGGGCGAGTATCGCTTGTTCTTGGCGCGAGAAGAGGAGCGAAGAGGGACGAGGGGGACGAGGTTGGTGTTTTCCCTCATCCCGCAAAAGGGAAGAAAACTCTTGGACACGTACGCGCTTGTCCGGCTTCCTCCTTGTGTTACGCAGGGCTTGCCCGGCATCGTCTTTGAGGAAGGGAATGTCCAGGCTGTCCGCCAACCCAGCTTGCATAGCATTTCTTTTGGGGACGTGAGTGGAAGAGAATCAGCTTCGTTATACGTTCCGTTCTTGGTGAGCCAGTCTTGTATTGAGCAGGTGCAAGGAGTCGTTGTTGCAAGGCGAGTGGTTCGGCGTCCTTGGCTGTTCTGGGTTCCGCCGCTAGCGTTTGCCGTCTTTCTTGTAGGCTTGGGCGTTTTAGAAACGATTCGGAGGAGGAGGCAGCCGCCGATGCTGAGCGAAGAAGAGTTTAAGCGCTTGGCAAGGAGAAAGGGGAAGCGTGGCGAGGACGTTGAGCGCGCGTGGAGAAAGTATAGGAATGCGTATAGGAATGCGAGATGAAGCGCGCTCGTGACTTGCCGATGATGCTGGCCCGGATGTAATTTGTTCTCGTCGAGTAAGGCTCGCGCCGACCATAAGATATTTATATTCGCTCCTGCATCCTCTTAGTAATGGAGGACTTCCAGGAAGAGCTCGCGTCTGCAAAAAAGCAGCTGCGCTTGGCGGATCACATGCTTGCCGTCACCTTCCCTTTGTTAAAGGAAACAAAGCTCCTCCTCGCTGTTGTTGACAATTTGTTCAGGGCAGTTGACCACGCCGTTTCTGCACTACTCCGGTTTGAGCGCTACTACAAGCGAATCCCTGCCGTCCCGAGTAGTTTTGAGGGTCGGCTGGCGGTGCTCCGGCTGCGCGTTGGCAAGAGAGTGGGCCTGGAAAGCGAACATTTGCGATTCATCCAGTCGCTGAAGAGCTTGGTGGAGGAGCGAAAGAAGAGCCCTGTCGAGTTTGCGAGGAAGGGGAAAGTGGTTATTTGCTCTTCGACGTATGCTTTGAGGACGTTGAGTGTTGGCGAGTTAAAGAAGCACTTGTCGTCCGCGAAGGGTTTCATAAAGGAAGTTGAGAGGGTTGTAGAAGAACATGATGGAGTCCTTAGTTGATGCGAAAGAAGAGCTCAAGCGCGTTGATCATCAAATCTTTGTGAGTTTGAAGCACACGAGGACGTGCGATGTCCTCATGAATATTATTAATAGAATGGTTGATGCGTACGAGTGTATGATTCGTGCTTTGTTGCGGTACGCCATTGAGTGTAAGTTGCTTGATCAAGAGCCTGTCGGGAAGTTGGAGCGCGCCGAGAAAGTGAAGGCGCTCTTTCCTGAAGAAGTGGTTAAGGATAATATTGGCTTGTATTTTTTGCTCAGAAAGATTCGGAAAGATGAAAACCCGAAGCGAGAGCGCGAGTACCGTCGGCACGTGACGATGACGTGTATTGTGGACCAGCACGAGGAAATTATTAATATTGATATTATCACAAATTATTATTATTTGCAGAGAAAGTTGTTTGATTTTGTGGAAAAGCTCGTTCTTGAGAAGTGGAATGAAGGGAAGAAGATTGATGAATAGGTTATGAGTGGTTGAGAGGGTTCTTCTTGCTCCTTGCTGTCTTTTGGTTTTTGTTTTGTGCTTCCCATGCTTAGTCCGGGAGGGTGATTTGGTTCTTGCGGAAAACAATAATGCCGTCGTTGTGTAGGCTTTCAAGAGCGGCTGCTACGCGTTCTGGAGCGATTTGGAGTTGCTTGGCGAGTTCTTTGCTTGTTGTTTCAAATCCTTCCCTGGAGAGTTTAACGGCGCCTTTGCTGAGGAGGTGTCTGATGATCGCTCCGCGTGCTTGGCGGGTGGATCCTTCAAAAGAGGGTTGCTTCGTTGTGGGGGGTATGTTTGTTGTCTTGCTGGTGAGGACGGTTGCGCCATAGTCCATGAGCGCATTATGCCAGTCGCGTGATCGTCCTTTCGGGATGAGTTGCTTGGCAACGGTTGCGAGGTCTTGGGCTGAGATGGTGTGTGGAAGACTGCATTCGTGGATGAGTACGCGCCTGATGTTCGTGTCTATTACCGGTTCTGGCTTGTTGTATGCGAAGGCAAGGATTGCACTGGCAGTGTAGGCGCCTATCCCTGGGAGGCGTTGGAGGTCTTCTTTGTTGTGGGGTATTTTGTTATTGTGTTCTTGAACGATTCGCTTTGCCGTTTGGAGGAGGCGCAGGGCACGCGCGTTGTATCCGAGACCGGACCAGGCTCGAAGAACGTTTGCGGGGCGTTCTCGAGAAAGGCAGGTGATGGTGGGCCATTGCGAGAGCCATGCGAGATAATACGGTTTGACGCGTTCGACTTGTGTTTGTTGGAGCATGAATTCTGATACAAGAATCGCGTAGGGGTCTTTCGTCTTGCGCCAAGGCAGGTCTCGGGCGTTGCGGGCGTACCACGTGAGGATTTTTTTGTGGAGTTGGCGCCTCGTTTTGAGCGGGATGTGAGGCAGGGCTTCCTTTTTTTCCGGTTTTGGTTTTTTTTGCATGGGCCGTTGGAAGAGAGAAAAAACCTGGGCATTTATAAATTCCTTGCGGATTCTTTCGTTGTATGGATGCTTGTGTTGTTACGGACCCTGGCCTGGAACGCCTTGCTTGTCAAGAGGTTGAGCGCCTCGTGGGAGGCGACCCTGTTGTGAAGAAAGGCATGGTTTTTTTCCGTGTTCAGTCCGCTGAGGAGGCGGTCTTGTTTGCATATCGTTCACTCCTCGCGAGGAGGGTGCTCCTTGTCGTTGGAAGAGGAAGTGTGCGCGAAGGCGTTCATAGCGTGGTGAAGAATATTGAGTGGAAGGTGTTGAAAGCGTTGGTGAAGGATGGCGAAACGTTTGCTGTGCGATGCGAGCGCTTTGGGTTGTACCGTTTTGGGACGATGGAGGCGCAGGAGATCGTTGGGGGCGCGGTGAAGAAGGAACTCCGGGGCGTGAACGTTTCGTTGTCAAACCCTGACGTCCTTCTTTTCTTGTGGATTTGTGATGGTGAGGCAGTGCTTGGTGTTGACGTCGTCAAGGTTGATTTGTCCAAGCGGGCGTACCGCGTTTTTTTGGGTAGTGATTGGTTGAAAGGGTCTTTAGCTTCGGGGGTTTTAGAGCTCGCTGAAGTGAAGGAGGGCGAGGTCTTCCTCGACCCCTTTTGCGGTGCTGGAACGTTATGCATTGAAGCAGCGTTGCGCCTGAGTGGAAGGTCGCCGAGGAGGTATCAAAAAGACTTGTTTGTGAAGGGTTGCAGGCGAGCTTCCAAGGAGGTGGTGCAATCCTTGTTGGACGCTGTTGACAAGAAGGAGGAGGATGCCAAAGATCCTTGCATCTTCGGGTTCGATAGCCGGCTCTCCAGTGTTTCTGCTGCGAGAAAGAACGCGAAGATTGCTGGTGTGCAAAAGCGCATTGCCATTTCTAAAGTGGATGTTGAGTGGATTGACTTGAAGTTCGACGAGGGCGGTGTTGATGTTATTGCCACGTGCCCTCCTCGTGCGAGTAGACTGCTGCCGGAAAGTAAAATTGAAGTGTTGTACAATGAGTTGTTTCATCAGGCGCGCTACGCACTCTCATCGAAAGGCAGGGTGTGTGTTGTGACCAGCGCTCCTGATCACTTAAAAAAACATGCTCAGGCGAGAGGTTTTGCTTTGAGAGCGGAAGTTCAGGTGTGGTCAGGGAAGCAGGAGCTTTGGTTGTTGTTGTGGGAAAAGCGGCCGTGAAACGCGGTCAGGCACGGATCTTTCTTTGTTTTTCTTTGTTTATTTCTTCTCGCTCAGGAGCTGGCTCGCCCAGCGGGCCACTCTTTTGAGGGGCGTTCTTGAAAATGCAAAACATATAAATACTTGTTGAGACTATTCTGGTTTATATGCGAGAGGTGGTCGCGCTTGTGCTTGCCTTGCTTCTTCTCTTGCTGGCAGGCGCTTGTGAAAAACAGGTGACGCACAGAGAAATTGCACCGGTCCCTGCCGATGAGCCGTTGGTTGTGAAAAATGATTCTTCATTGGAGCGTTTATTCCAACAAGACGCCTCGGCTAATAGTGTTGCTGCAAAGGAGAGTTTGCTCAAGCGCTTGTACGATGAGCGGTTGCGGGTGCTCAGGGAGCTTAACAGCATTTATTACGGGCCGCTCTTGAATGCCTCTATCTCGCAAGCTGAGAAGAACATGTTGTATAGGCGAATGGATGAGCTTCGCAAGAAAAAAGAGGAGTACACGAGCGAGATTGTTCAGCTTGAGCAGGAGGTGTCGTTGCTGAAGGCTAAGGAAGAGCGTGAGGAGCGACTGCGTTCGTTGAGAGAGGAGGAAGTCGAATTGGAAGAAGCGTTGGCGTCTTCTAGAAAAACGTTGCTTGCGATTGGCAAGGATATTGTTGACTTGCAAAAACAGGTTGCGAAAACGAGCGATCCGCAGGAGGCAGCATACCTGGCCGAGCAGATTGCTCAATTAAGAACTCAGGAGGTTAAGGAGTTGGAGGAGTTGCAGTCTACGCTTCAGTTGTTGGAGAAGACTCGTTCTGATATTGCTCGTTGGGAAAACCAAGAGGAGGGGATCTCATGAATTGCGACTTGTGTGGTGCCGATAAGGCGTTGGTTAGGGCTGTTGTTGAGGGTGTTGAGCTGAGCGTGTGTGACGCTTGCAGTTCGTTGGGGGAGGTTGTTGCCACCGTCGTATCTAAAGAAGTTGGGAAAGAGAGGGGTGGAGAGGCTCCGCAGAGTACGAGGCCTATAAGGAGAAGGGCGACTGCTTCCTATGTGGAACATCCGGATTCGGGTGAGAGCGAGGAGGTCGTTGTATCTGGAGCAGGGTTGCTTGTGAAGCAGGCGAGGGAACGTTTGGGGTTGAAGCAAGAAGAGTTGGCAAGGCGCTTGGCCATAAAGGAGAGTTTGCTTCACAAAATTGAGAACGGTAGTTTTGAGCCGAGCATTGTTCTGGCACGAAAGCTTGAGCGTTTCTTGAAAATTCGGCTTGTGGAGACGTCGAGCGACATCACCGCTTTCAACGCGGCTGCGACGAGTAGCGAGCCCTTGACGTTGGGAGATGTTCTCTCTGTGAAGAAGCGCTAAATACTTTTTTCTCTTTTTAATTGCTTTGACACAGAGAGGGCTAGTGCCGTTTCGTGTCGGGCGAGGCTGGCTCGGGTGTGGGGTCGTCAAACGTGGTTTGGCGCGGGTACGAATCTGCAAGGAGTTTTCCGTACGGGTAAGGGTACGTGTGAAACAAGATAAGTTTGTGCCTCGGGTTCTCGTCAAGCCACGCGACGAGGGGGGCGTAGTCGCTTTGGTGGAAGATTCTTCCTGCTATTGAACTGGCATTGTATTTTTTTGCTGCGAGAACGAGCTTGCTTGTCTGGCCCGGCGCAGTGATGGTTACATACTGTGTTTTGAGGGGAAAGCTTTTTTCTAATGTGGTGAAGTACTTTGTTGGCGTGTCGTAGTAGAAGGTTGTTGCGTTCATGACAATGATTGTTTCATTTTGGTGCAGGGTAAGCGGTCTTGAGCCGAGGAGTGCTCCTGCCGGTGTTGCAGTGATAGGCGGGTTTCCTATGATTTTGGTTTTGTGGCCCAAGAGGAGATACGTGAATCGGTCTACGGTGCAGGCTACGCGAATGCCTGCTTTTTCGAGATAGTTTGCAGCAGCTATTTTTCCTGGGTGGTCGCAGTCGGCGTAAACGAGGCTCGCGTTGTTCCTGAACGCTTCCGAAACGAGCATGTTGATGCCGTGCGTGTCTACAATGACTGCCAGGTCTTGAGTGAGAAACCTGACTGTGGGGTAGGTAAGTTTGTCTTCAGGTATGGGGAAGGAGAACCTGCCTTTCTCATCTGAAGCGTACCACGTGCCGTTTTTGCGGGCGGCGAGAGCTGTGAGGGCGGGGATGAACGTTGCATCAGAGAGGTGGATTATTTCCTTGATTCGTGCGCCTTCGTGCCAGCCGATGTCTGGCCGGAGGTCTGTTGTGTTGTACACAAGCCGTTCTGAAAAGGTGGTGAGGGGCTCTGCCCATCGTGACGTGTTGAATGGATTGTAGACGCGATAGCTCAGCCAGTCGCGGACGGTCCTGTCTGCTTGGCTCATGATTCGGTCGTTTTTCGTGACAAGGATGCTGTCATCGCCGATAAGTATGCTCGTTGCTCCAGCAAGTTGCTGTGCTAGCGCAGTTGTGTCTGGGTTGATCGTTGCAGGTTTGAATGTGAGATTGGGAGGGGTGTTGTTTGCAAGCGCTTTGATTATGTCTGCCCTCCACTGAACGCCTAGTTGTTGCCAGGAAGCTGCTGCTCGAAGCAGGTGGGTGTTTCGCTGGTTGTCGCAGTTGAGCTCTGCGAGGGTTTCTTGGATGAAAGCGTTTTCAAGGGGGGTTTGAGGGGTTCTTTGTTCGTATTGCCTCGCTGCTTTGCAAAGCAAGGTTGGGCTGTTGAGTATTTTTCCTGCCACGTAGTACCGCTCGGCAGGGTCTATGCCTGGTTCATCGGCAAGTCCTTTCAAGTAGGTTGATTTGTTTGTTTGGAGGTTGTAGAGGAATGTGGTGTAGGTATAGGGCCTGGGCGCGGTTGGGCGGGGCGGCGGGTGAGGATTGTTTTTTTCGGTGATTTCCTCAAGAAGTATTGGAACAACGGTGTTTGTAAACGTGTTTGTTGCTGTGAATCTGCTTGCTTGGTTTGTTCTTGCCGCTTGTTGTGTTGGGAGCACACCTTCTTGGAGTGCTTGGGCGTGTATTGCTGTGGCAAGCGCGGAGAGCATTAGCAGGGCGGTGAGGGCTTTTAGTGTCGGGTTGCTTTTTTTTGACATGTGATTTTTCATGGTTGCGTCGTTGTTATTTTGCGTCGTTGTTATTGTTTCGTATCGTGAGGGAGCGTCGCTGGCGGCGTTGTAGTGGTTAGTGTTACTTGGCTTTGATGTATAGTGTGTGTTTGCACTCGTGCAAATTGAGTGTTCGAACCCCCTGATATTCGTTTTGATATCCATTTTCCTCGCTCGGCCAGTGCGGAACCACTTCTTCGCAGTGTGCATGCCAGCGGGATGCGTTGTGTTGGAGGGCGTTCTTATCACATGTGCTTTCTATGAGCCATGTCGCGTTGGCACATTGTTGTTTTGCATGTGGCGTGGAAGCGGGGAGAAACAGAGGTATCATTTTATTATTGGTAAAGCTTGCAGGGTAAGGCGTTGTTGTTATGCCCAAGCCGTTGGGAAGGTTGGCGAACCATTCCTTGGCAAAAACGCCTTGCGTGTTTGGTTGTGAGGCATAGAGCGTGGCGTTCAAAAAAAGTAATATCCAGCAAAGTTGGAGCGTGGCGAGGAGCATCCACGCTACATCCGTTGGTTTTTTTGTTCGCTCAAGAAAGAGTGCCACGAGTTTCCACCCTTCGAGGTGAAAGAAAATGAAAAAGGGAAGGAGAAGGGCTGTGTTTTCTATGTGTTGGCAGGTGAACAGGAGTGTTGCGGCGCCCGCCGCGGTCATGGTAAGGGCTAAGGTTGAGGCGCTGGTTCTCTTCTTTGGTGCGATCGCGATGCCGATAAGAAGGAACGCTGCGAGGGGGATTTGGAGGAAGAGGGTTGAAGTGAAGAAGGCGAGGTTGGAGAAGGGGTCTGTTTGGCATGTTGTTCCTGAGCTTGTTTGAAAGGTGGTTGTGAAGAGGGTTTGGAGAGGGTTTTGCGCGTAATTGATGGTTGTGATGAGAGGCGGGGCGATGGCAAGGGTGCTGAGGGTTATGAGGATGAGAAGATGTTTCGCAGCGTCGCGTTTTTCTTTTTTGGTCGTGTGCATCGCAACGAGAGGATATCCTTGCCAGAGGGCTGCTGCAAGGAAGAAGGGGGCTGTTTTGAGTGTTGTTGCGAGGGAGAGCGCTATGGCGAGGGCAAGGAGGAGTTTTTGCTTGTTGCTCGCTGCGTAGAGGGCGAGGATGAGAAAGCTGGTTGCTACTGCTTCAGGCAGTCCGAAATTCGTATGAGCGAGGGTTGCTGGAGCAGTTGCTAAGATGAGCGCGCCTATGTTGGCTGCTGTGCTTCGATGGAATTTGCGCAAGAAAAGGTAGAAGAGCAGAGTTGATGTGCCGACGGCGGTTGCAGTAAGCAGGTTGGTGGCGGTGACCGGGTCGACGTGAAGTTTCCAGAGAAGGCCGATGGCGAGGGGGAGGAGGAGTGGCTGGGTCCATACGCCAAATCCTGCTGTGCCGTTGCTGAGGATGTATTTGCCGTAGGCGATGGTGAGTGCTTCGCTCCATTGGGGGAGCTGCATTGTGCTTGCTATGGCGACTCGAAGGGTTACTACGCCAAGAAAAAGGAAAACAAGAAGGGTGTTTCTTGAAAGCGTGTGCCAGCAAAAGGCGGTTTCAGTTCGGGCTTGGCGGGTGCTGGTTTTGGTTTGAGCGAGTTTGATTGGTTTGGGTGAGTTGCGGTTTTGCATTGTTGTTAGGATTTGTTTTGTTCTGCTCGAGTGCGTTTTTTTGTTTGAGTTTTTGGGCGAGAATAGATTCTATTTCTGTTGTGGTGAGGAAGTGCGGGTAGACTTCGCCGTCGATGATGACCGTGGGGGCCGTGGTAACGTGGTAGATTTGCTTGATGGCCCTGGTTACCGGGTTTTCCATGTTTATGTCGTAAGGGTAGGTTCTCACGAAGGGGTATTTTCTTCTGATGTAGGTGAGGATGACTCCTTGTTGTTCGCAGGAGGGGCAGTCTCCCTTGTTGCTGTAAAAGTAGATTATGAGGGTGAGGTTATTGTTGCATTGTCTTTGTGAGCGTTGCATTAAGAGCCAGTGGCGGGCTTGGAGGAGGGAGTAGTAGTTTTTGAGGCTGACAACTTCTTTGTTGTCTTTTCCGAGTTGGTTTTCCATAAAGGTCAGTTTTTGGGAAACGTCGTAGAGTTCGTCCGTGAGCTCCCCGGTTTCTATGGCTTGGCAGGGATCTTCTGCAAAGATTGCGTATTGGATTTCTATGCCGAGGACGTCGAGGCGCAAGTCTCGTTCAAGCTCTTCTACGTGGGATAGTTTTTGTTCGGCGAAGGTATTACCGATGAAAATGCCAATAACAAATATGGCGATGGTAAGAAGGAGGGAGACGAGGTATTTGCTCTTATTAATACGCCTTCGTTGCATACTGCTTGAACGGGTTTGTTAAAAGTTTAAAAAATATTGGGTGTGAGCTGGGTGTGAGATCAGGCCTCGTGCCTGGTTGTTTTTTCGTCGTTCCCGTTCGTTCCCGTTGTTTTCTCCCCCCCCCCAACCCCCTTTGCCGTGTGTTGAATTGAAATCAACAGGGAAAAATTTATAAATGATGAGCGCATTCCTTGGTTGTTGATTTAAAGTCAACGAAATGACTTGAGTTGTTTCGTGACAGGTTTCAGCAAGAAGGGTTTTCGGCAAGCTCACAAAAAAGCACGGAGGGAGAGAGCAATGAAGTTTAAGCCATTAGGAGAACGAGTTTTACTCAAACCCGAAAAAGAAGAAGAAAAAACCAAGGGCGGCATCTACATTCCTGACACAGCAAAGGAGAAGAAGAAGCAGGGAGAAGTCCTTGCTGTCGGCACGTACACAAAGGGGCCGAACGCAGGAAAGCCCCTGCCGCTCTCCAAAGGCGATAAGGTGCTCTATGGCGGGTACAGCGCTGATGAAATTGAAGTTGACGGAGAAGAGTTCGTCTTCGTTGACTTCAAGGATGTTTTAGCAAAAATAGAATAAGGAGGGGTAGCAATCCTCCCCGCTGCAAGTTCGCATTGGGAACGAAAAGAGGGAAAAAAAACAGAAAAAAGAATTGGATGGGGTGAAGAGAAAATGGCCAGTAAACAAATCATGTTTGACGAGAGTGCCAGGCAGGCGCTGCTTCGAGGTATTGACAAGGTTGCCAACACGGTGAAAGTTACGCTCGGCCCAAAAGGGCGCAACGTCGTTCTTGACAAGACAACCGCGCCAGTCATCACGAATGACGGCGTCACCATTGCCAAGGAAATCGAGTTGAAGGACAAGTTCGAGAACATAGGAGCGAAGCTCGTCAAAGAAGTTGCGACACAAACGCAAGACAACGCGGGAGATGGGACTACGACTGCGACGCTGCTCGCGCAAGCCATGGTTCGAGCAGGCCTCAAAAACATCACCGCAGGTGCAAACCCTATCGAGATTAAGCGAGGAATTGACGCCGCGGTAGAGCATGTTGTTGCGTACTTGAAAAAGAAGAGCGTCCCGGTCAAAGACAAGGAGAAAATCACGCAGGTCGCGACGATTTCCGCAAATAACGACGAGAAGATGGGCAAGCTCATCGCTGATGCTATGGAGAAAGTAGGCAATAATGGCGTCATTACGGTCGAGGAGGCAAAGTCGATGGAGACGTCTCTTGAGGTCGTTGAGGGAATGCAGTTCGACAGAGGCTTCGTCTCGCCGTACATGGCCACCGATCAGGAGAAGATGGAGTGTTTCTTGGAGAACCCCTATATTCTTATCACCGACAAGAAGATTAGCAGTATGAAAGACTTGGTGCCCGTCTTGGAAACCGTTGCGCAGGCGGGAAAGCCGTTGCTCATCATTGCTGATGACGTCGAAGGCGAAGCGCTCGCGACGTTGGTCATTAACATTTTGCGGGGGGCACTGAAAGTTTGTGCGGTGAAGGCTCCCGGGTTTGGCGATGACCAGAAGGCGATGTTGGAAGACATTGCCATCTTAACCGGTGGAAAGGTCGTTTCTGAAGACACGGGCATGAAGCTTGAGCACGTGACGCTCGACACGCTCGGCTCGGCAGGGAAGGTTCGGGTTGACAAGGAAAAAACCGTTATTATTGAAGGAAAAGGAGACCAAAAGGCCATCCAGCTCCGTATCAAGCAGCTTGAGAACCAGATTGCAACAGAAGAGAGCAAGTATACAAAAGAAGAGCTTCAAAAGCGTCTGGGAAAGCTCTCTGGAGGCGTGGCGGTGATCAACGTTGGCGCGGCGACTGAGACTGAGATGAAGGAGAAGAAGCTGCGCATTGACGACGCGCTTCAGGCTACCAAGGCAGCCGTTGAGGAAGGCGTCGTGACTGGCGGAGGGTTGATGCTCTACCACGCGATAAAAGAGTTGGACGCGCTCAAGCTCGACAATGATCAGCGCGTCGGGAAGGATATTGTGAAACGCGCTCTTGAAGAGCCGATCCGTCAGATTGCAAGAAACGCAGGGCGAGACGGGGCCGAAGTGCTCGCCAGGCTCGCGACGGAGAAAGATGAGCACGTCGGGTACAACGCAAAAAAGGACACGTTTGAAAACTTGTTCAAAGCGGGCGTTATTGACCCGGCAAAGGTGGTGCGTTCCGCTTTGCAAAATGCTGCAAGCATTGCAGGCATGGTCTTAACGACCGAGTCGGTCGTGACGGAGTTTGACGAGGAGAAGGACGAGAAGACGCCTGCAATCATCATATAAGCATTCAGGAATGAACACGTGTGGTACGAACTCGTGTGGTTCGTGTCGTGACCGCCTTGCTACACCCTAACTTTTTTTGTTTTTTTCTTCTCTTTGATTCTTTAGAACGATGTCCTTTATGCGCCGGGAGGCCCGGGGGGGCGTTGCGTGGAGGGCTGCGCGTTCTTGCTTTGATCGCTAATGCGTTCGCCGTCTTCAAAGACTTGCTCGCGAACAACTTTCCAGTTTTGGAAGGTTAGCTTGACCGTGAACGTGCTCATTTCCTGCTTTGTTTCCGTGTTCGTTTCTGTGTTGTTCGTATCATCTTGCGAGCCGGGTGCTGGTGCTTTGTAGTTGAGTGTGACATCGTAGCACCCGTTGCATTCCCTTGGTTCAACGCTGGTAACAACAAGTCCTTCCCCTCCTGCACGGTATTGCTCTGAGGCTTTAACGTGGGCTTTTGCTAGGGCCTTGGCGCGTGCGTCAGCTTCGGGATAGACGCGTTCTTGCACCGTGTTTTGTGCACAGCTGGAAAGCACGAACAATGCAACGATGGCAATGAGGAAGATAGTCTGCATGTTTTTTGCTTTTTGCATGGTGTTTTGCACCTCTCGCGTAGTTGTTCTTGCGGGAAGGGATGTGCGTGAAGTATTTAAAACCTCTGAGGGACGAGCCTTGGGTGTGACGAGAGCGCATGGACAAGAGCGCATGCGCCAACAGCACTACAGCACACCGCCCTGGCAGGAGAAAAAAAGCAAAAGAGAAGGAAGAGGAGCGCTTGAGAAGAAGGTTATAAAAAAAAGAGAAAATAAAAAAGAGAAAAAAAGCCCTGTGCGTGCTGGTATGGCCTGCACAAGCCAGTTTGTTTCTTTACTGCTTCGACTTGTGTTTGTGAAGCAAGGTTAGGCCCACCAGGATTAAAAATACAGGCCACCAAGGCAGCGCCGTAAACACCCAGGCGAACGCTCGTGGCACCCATGTTGCCAGAGCGTAGAGGACTCCTACGATAATCCAGACGTATGCTATCCACGAACAATCTTTCTGTTTCATTCACTCACCCCCTTTTTTTAAGAGGCGCTTCTTTCGCGCGCCGTAGTTGTTATAACTCTTGGTTATGACGTTAAACGCCACTTATTGGCTTTACAAAACACTGCCATTTAAAAATATTGTGGAAAGAACGGGCTGGGAAGAGCAGGTTTGGAAGAATTTGCGGGGGCGGCACTTATTGTTTCGTGACGGTGAGGCCGAGTTCGTCGAGTTGTGCTTTGCTCACCTTGGAGGGTGCCTGAAGCATCATGTCTTCTGCATCTTTGTTCTTAGGAAAGGCGATGACTTCGCGGATGCTCTCTTCCCCTACGAGGAGCATGGCGAAGCGGTCAAGACCGAACGCGATGCCGCCGAGTGGGGGGTTGCCGTATTGCATTGCATCGAGGAGGAAGCCGAATTTTTCTTTTGCTTCATCTTCGTTGATGCCGAGGAGCTTGAAAACACGCATTTGGGTGTTGTAATCAAAGATTCTGAGACTTCCTCCTGCTATTTCGTTGCCGTTCAGGACGAGGTCATACGCGCGTGCTAGGATTTTTGCAGGGTCTTTCTCCTCAAGGTTCTGGGGGAGGGTGAACGGGTGGTGCATGGCTTTGTAGCGTCCTTCTTCTTCGCTGTACTCGAACATGGGAAAGTTAATAATCCAGCTGAAGTGGAAGTCTTCACCAGGGGCGCGCAGATCTGGGCGGTCCGTGCCGTGTTGTTTCATAACGTCTGCGTAGTTGAGACGTTCAAAAGGGATGGCGATGTCGACGCCGAGGACGTGTTTGAAGACGTGTTGTATCATGCGTTCGATGACGTCGAAGAGGTCGTCTTCTTCAATGAAGCTCATTTCCATGTCAATTTGGGTGAATTCTGGCTGGCGGTCTGCTCTGAGGTCTTCGTCCCGAAAGCACCGGACGATTTGGAAATATTTGTCGTACCCTGCGATCATGAGCAGTTGCTTGAAGAGTTGGGGGCTTTGTGGAAGGGCGTAGAATGTTCCTTTGTGTATTCTACTGGGTACGAGGTAGTCCCTGGCGCCTTCGGGTGTGCTTTTGGCAAGGAACGGCGTTTCTATTTCGAGGAATCCTTCCTTGTCGAGGAAGGTTCTGACGGCTGTTGTGAGCTTATGCCTGAGGGCGAGGTTGCGTTGGAGACGGGGTTTTCTGAGGTCGAGGTAGCGATACGTGAGGCGGGTTTCTTCTGTTGAAGTTATGTTTTCGTCAAGTTCCATGGGGAGTGCTTTTGCTTGGCTGAGGACGGTTAGTTTTGTCGCGGCAACTTCCACTGCTCCCGTGGCGAGTTTGGGGTTCGGGCTTGGCTTCTCCTTGACCGTGCCTTCAACGGTTATGACGCTCTCCCTCTTGAGATTTTTGAGATCTGGCAGGAAGGTTTCGTCAAAGAATACTTGGGTGGTTCCGTAGCGGTCGCGGAGGTTGAGAAAGGCGAATTTTTTCATGATTTTGAGGGTGTCAACCCAGCCGGAGAGGATTACTTGCTTGCCTGCATCCCCTTTGCGCAGCTCGCCGCACGTATGTGTTCGGTACGCCATCGTTCTGTTGGGTGGCGAAAGAAAAAGAGTTATTTAAATCTTGTGTGCGTTGAGATGCTTGGGCGGGTTGGCCGTTGTAGCGTGTGCTGAGCGGGGTTGGGACTGAGAGACGGAAGGATGAAGGGCGCTTCTGCGCCTGCCGGGACTTTCGCCTCTGGGAGCTTTGCACTGGGTTTTCGGGACGAGGTCCGCTTTGGCGTTCCGCCGTCCTTTCGCTTCGTACAAAATCCCTTCGATTCGAACCCGGGTAGCGAGCTTGGGAAGCTCGAATCATAGCCACTAGATCACAGGCGCGAACCCCTCTCCTTCCTGGCCTCTCTTTGTCATCGTCGTGTTTGCTCTGTGCGGGGGCTGCTCTGGTTGAGTGGCGTTGTATTTATGAATTTTTTGCAAAGGCAATGCCTTCTTGAGTGATGGTGAATGATCCTGTCTTGGGGGGGAGGGCTCTGCTCTTGCGCAGGTGAAAGAGCGTTTTTTCTTTGGTTTTTTCTAGTTCTATGAGACATTTGCAGCTGTACTTGACGATTTCTCCTCCGACGATTTTGGTGGTTTCTTTGTTATTGAAGTCGGGGTAGACTTGGGTTGTGATTATCACCGGTATTTGGTCTCTTCTTGCTATTTCTACAAGGTAGCTGAGCTGGAGGCCGAGGGCCCTGCTGGGGAGGTAGGGGTCTTTTGCCTTGCTGAGTTCGAGGCGGTAGAGGGCGCCTATGGAGTCTACGACGATGAGGGCGGTGTTCTTGCTTGCCATGAGTCGTATGGCATCGATGGCTTTTCGCTGGTCTGCGAAGGTTGTTGGCTTGAAGAAGGTGATGCGGTTGAGGGAGTCTTCAAAGTCTGGGTTGACTTGTTTGAATCGTTCAAGGCTGAAGCCGCCCTCTGTGTCAAGCCAGAGTATGGTTCCTGTTTTTTGTGCTGCGGCGCAGATGAGGAGGAGGTTTGTCTTGCCGCTCCCGGCGGGACCGTAGATGGCGGTGACAATGTCTTTTTCGTAGCCTCCCCCAAGGAAGTCATCAAGGTCCTTATTTCCAGAGGTGATGCGCATTATTGCTTTTGGAAGAAGGCGATGTTTCTTTAAATGAGTTATGGGGTTGCTTCCGGAACAGTGTGAAAAAGCGTGTTCAGGCCTTGTTTGAGTGTTTTCTTGTCTGCGATGGTGTTGTGATGATACGGACTGATTGCCCAATATTGATTGTGGCGGGGGTTGACAAAGAAGATTTTGAGCGAGGCGTGAGTGGTGAAGTCGTTCCAGTGTTTTATGAGGAATTGAAGGTTTTCTTTGGTGTTGCGTGTTACGATGGTTTGGTTTTGGGCAGTATCGAGTTCTTTTATTACTTCTTGGTTGAGCCGCTCTCTGATGAGATAGGTGGTGGTGCGGTCTGTGAAGGTGAAGGTTATTTTGTTTTTTTCTTCCCTGATGTCGCGCAGGGTTCTGAAGATGAGGTCGCGAGCTTGAACATAGGTTACTGTCCATTCTTGCAGGTTCATGGTTCGTCCTCGTGTAAGTGTGCTGCATAGAGAGTGGGCACTAGTGTGGCGGTAAAGAACAGCGCTGCAACGATGATGAGGGGGGGCTGCGAGAAGAGCATGAACGTGCGTAGTTTGTGGAGAAGCAGTGCGAGCATTGCGCTGCTTGCAAGGGTGATTGCTGTGATGGTGATTGTTGTTTTGGCGTTGTTGTCTTTGAAGTGGAGGATGGTGCCGGTGATGAAGAGGCCTGCCATGAAGCCCAGTATTGCTGTGAAGAAGAGGGAGGGCGGGGGAGGGAGGAGGAAGTGAACGATGAGGACGAGGATGATTGCGTTTACGTGTGCCGCTGCTGCAATGAGGAGTTGAGCATAGGGGAATGTTTTTTCTATACCCTTGAGTACAGCGTGTTTTTTTCGTTCGGCTTTTTGGATGATTCGTTTGGCATGGCGAATTTCGTGGGGGCGCCATCCTTTCCTGGCCAGTTTGTGCTCATCGATGTGCATGGAGCAATACTCCCTCTCACGTTTGTTTAAATAGGTTGTGTTGGTGGGCGAATTCTGTGAGTGTCGAGAGCAGGTCTTGGTATACAAGGATTCCTGATTGGTTTTTGAGTGTGATGATGGGGGATTCTCCGTAGACCTGCATTGCTTTTTCGTACGTGGCGACGAAACGGAGATGGCTGAGGGTGAAGAGGTGTCGGAGAGGGGTTTGGAGGGTCATGAGTATGGCGTGGACAGCGTGAAGTCCGATGTCGTAGGAAGCAGTGTGGGAGACTTCT
Organism: Candidatus Woesearchaeota archaeon; assembly: GCA_003694805.1. NCBI lineage: Archaea > Nanobdellati > Candidatus Woesearchaeota > Candidatus Woesearchaeota archaeon. The sequence goes on from RFJU01000131.1 coordinate 25,269, forward strand.
TTCCACCTGGCGAGGCGGTTGATGAATGCTTTTTGGTTTGCTTGGACGTCTCCTGCCTTGATTCCAGCGTTGAGTTCGTATGTTCGTTGTCGGAGAAGAGCGTTTAGTTCGTCGCGTACTTGCTTTGCTTTTTCTTCTGCGAGGAGGTAGAGGTATGAGAAATCTGCGTGGGTGAATGCGATTTTTCCCGATTCTTCTCTGTCGATGAACCTCGCAAGCCCTTCTGCAAAGATGTTGATGAAGAAGTGGGTGATAAGCATTCTAAGCTGGTCGATGCCGTGTTCTCTCCACTTGGCGGGATCGTTTGGGATATGTTCTTGCACATGCCGGGTCAGGCGGGGAAGTATGTTTTTGAGGCTACCTAGTATTCCGTGAAAGTAATGGGCGAGGTGGGTGCACTCGTGGATTACTTTTTGTTTCGTGAGAAGGGTGACGTCGTGGAGGTACGCGTTCGTGTTGTCAGGGTTTGAGAAGAATTTTTGTTTGAATTGTTTTTTTGTTAGTTCTTCTCGTGGAACGTTTATGGTGTGTGTTCTGAGGATGTTGGCGATGGCGCGTTCTTCGATATCTCGTGCTGCAATGTGAATGGCGAGGAGTCCTTGTTCGACTTCTTTTTGATAGACGCAGGCAACGCCCTTTGATTGGAAGTGGCTGCGAAGGTAGTCTTCCAAGATGAACGTGAGCGCGGGGAGGGTTGTTGCGATCTTGGAGGTTGCTGCTGCGCTTCTCGCCGCGTTGGTTATGGCTTGGATGGTTATGGCTTGTGCTGAGCTTTTGTTGATAAAAGTGATGGTGCGTCCGTCTCGGAGCGTGTGGTGTGTTTTTGAGCTGAAAAACCCCATTGATTAGTTTGACGGGTCGGGTGCATTTAAACTTTTTGAAAAGAAGATGGTGAAGAAAGGGATTGTTGGTTGTTTTCGCGTTGGAGTTACTTGTCGGTTGTCGGTAGCTCGCCGTTGTCTTCTTTGACGATTTTTGCTGCGGTGATGAGTTTGTCTCCTTCCCGAAGGTTCATGACTCGTACGCCTTGTGTGTTTCTGCCTATCCTTGAGATGTCCTTGGCCCGTGTTCTGATGATCGTTCCTTGCCGGGAGATGAGCATGACTTCATCTTCAGCAGTGACGCTGAGGATTGCTGTTGCTTTGCCGTTGCGATTGTTGCAGATGATGTTTCGAACGCCTTTGCCGCCTCGGTTGGTGAGTCGGTATGCTGAGATGGGCGTACGCTTGCCGTAGCCGTTTTCCGTGACGGTGAGTATATCATTGTGGTCATAGGCAATGATCATTCCGATTATACTTTCGCCTTTTGCAAGGGTTGCTCCTCGAACGCCCATGCTTGATCTGCCTGCCGGCCTGACGTCTTTTTCGTGGAACTTGACCGCTCTCCCGTTGGCTGTGGCGAGGATGACTTGCTTGGTGCCGTCGGTGAGGAGGACGTTGACGAGTTCATCTCCCGGCTTGAGTGTTATTGCAACGATGCCTCCCGAGCGGGGTCTGGAGTATGCTTCGAGCTTTGTTTTTTTGACCGTCCCCTTCTTGGTTGCCATGAGGAGGTAGTGTCCTTGCTTGAATTCCTTGATAGGTATAACTGAGGTGACACGCTCGCCGGGGGAAAGCTTTACGAGGTTGATAAGTGCTCTTCCTTTGGAATAGCGGGAACCTTCAGGGAGGTTGTAGACTTTGAGCCAGTGAACGCGTCCTTTGTCAGTGAAGATGAGGAGGTGCGCGTGGGTGTTGGCTACGAAGAGGTGTTCGACAAAGTCTTCTTCTTTCGTGTTAGTGGCGCGGATGCCAACGCCTCCTCTTCGTTGTATTTTGTATATGTCGATGGGTGTGCGCTTGGCATAGCCTGCGTGGGTGATGGTGACAACCACGTCTTCTTCTGCGACGAGGTCTTCGATGTCAAGATCTCCTTCTTCCTCTGTTATGGTTGTTCGGCGGTCATCTCCGTATTTTTCTGCTATGGTGGTGAGTTCTTTTTTGATGACGTCTTTGATTTTTTCTTCAGATGACAGGAGGTCTTTGAGTTTGGCAATGAGTTCTTTGAGTTGTTTGAGTTCTTCCCGTACTTTTTGTTGTTCCAGGTTTGTGAGCCGCTGGAGGCGCATTTCGAGTATTGCGTTTGCTTGTTCTTTGGTGAGGCGGTACGTGCTGATGAGGTCGGCGCTTGCTTTGGTTGCGTCTTTTGCTGCTTTGATGATTTTTATGACGTTGTCGATGTGTTGGAGTGCGATGACGAGACCTTCGAGGAGGTGGGCTCGTTGTTCTGCTTTGTTGAGGTCGTAGCGGGTGCGTCGTTTGACAACGAGGATGCGGTGGTCTATGAATTTTTCAAGGATTTCCTTTATTGTGCACACTCGTGGTTGTCCTTTGTCGATGACGAGGAGGTTGATGCCGAAGGTTGTTTGGAGACGGGTATTTTTGAAGAGCTTGTTTTTGATAACGTCTGCGTTAGCGCCTTTCTTGAGTTCTATGACGACGCGCATTCCTGTTCGGTCGCTCTCGTCTCGCAGGTCGCTGATGCCGTCGACGATTTTGTCGTTGACGAGGCGTGCTATTTGTTCGATGAGCTCTGCCTTGTTGACTTGGTAGGGGATTTCTTTGATGATGATGTTTTCCTTTTCTCCGCGGGTTTCTGTTGTGAGGACTGCTTTAACCCTGATTTTTCCTCTTCCTGTTGCGTAGGCGTGGGCGATACCTGCTCTTCCGGCTATAACGCCGCCGGTGGGGAAGTCCGGGCCGGGCAGGATTTCCATGATTGCTTTGGGGTCAAGGTCTGGGTTGTCGATGAGTTTGCAGGTTGCATGGCAGACTTCTTTGAGGTTGTGCGGGGGTATGTTGGTTGCCATTCCGACGGCGATGCCGCTTGAGCCATTGACGAGGAGGTTGGGGAATGCTGCGGGGAGGATGACGGGTTCTTTGAGGGAGCCGTCAAAGTTGTCGGTCATGTCGACTGTGTCTTTTTCTATGTCGCGGAGGAGTTCTTCAGCAATTTTTGCAAGGCGCGCTTCGGTGTAGCGCATTGCAGCAGGGTTGTCACCGTCGATGCTGCCGAAGTTTCCTTGGCCGTCGATGAGGGGGTGGCGCATGCTGAAGTCTTGGGCCATGCGAACGAGGGCTTCGTAGACGGCGCTGTCGCCGTGGGGGTGGTATTTGCCGAGGACTTCTCCAACGATGCGTGCGCATTTTTTGTAGGAAGAAGTGGGTTTGATGCCCATGTCATGCATGGCGTAGAGAATTCTTCGATGAACGGGTTTCAGCCCGTCGCGCACATCAGGGAGGGCTCTGCCGACAATGACGGACATGGCGTATCCGAGGTAGGAGGTTTTCATTTCCTCCTCGATGACGCGAGGCACGATGCGTTCGGAAGAAGCTTGTGACGTGGTCGCGGTGTTTTGTGGCTCAGGTTCTGCTTCTTTTTTTGTCATGGAAGGTCTCCGCTTCGTCACGTGCGTATTTTTGGTTGCGTGCGTGATTGAAACAGCGTTTTATTTAAATAGGTTGTGTTTTTGAATTTGCTAAAATTTATTGGTTTTAGACCCTTAAACACTCAAAACTAAGAATAAATTACTTGATAGTGGTTAAAAAGGAAAAATTTATAAAAAGGGGAGGGTTGCAAAGTTACGATGCAGCTATAAAAAAAATAAAAAAACATGGTTGCAGAGGGGAAGAAGACAACGTTATTGAAGCACAAACACACGATGAACACAGAAGTGAAGAAAGAAAAAAAAAGCGTGTGGAAGCGAGCGTTGTATGCTGCAACAACAATCGCCCTTGCCAGTTCGCTCTACGCTTGTAGCACGGTTGGCGCGTTCTACGTTGGAAGAGTTTCTGGGGCGCTGCGCGCAAAGGAACGTGTTGTTTCGGTGCTCAGCGAGGAAGAGCAAAAAATAAGAAGTAATCGTGTCTTGCGTGAAGACGCGCGTGATCTGTTGGCAGATGGCATCGAAATGAGCGGAGAAGTCGTTAAGAAGTTAAGTCTTGGTGATTTACTATCCGAAAATCGAGAGGTTGAAAAGCGCTCGATTCGCAAACAAGAAAGGGAACGCAAGCCAGGCGTATGGAGGGACGGCGAGGAACAAGACGCGTATTTAGGCACCCGTCCTGGCCTTGAAGAGGATGTTCAAGCTGAGACAGCGTATTGGCAGAGGCAGTAGAGGAGGAGTTTTGCAACAATGAAGTACGAACTCTTGTCAAACCAAGGATCTGGTAAAGACGACAGCGCTGACGAGTATGTTCCTTTTGAGAAGGAGTCTGCGCACGCCTTTTGGAGAGGAATGGTAGTTGCGGCTGCGCTCTACACCGTCGCCACGGGGTTTTATGCGTGCAAGGAGTTCTCGTCGGGAAAGATGCACTGGGGAAGCAGGAATAGTGCAAGCCAAAATAGTGCAAGTCCTGTAGGGCAAACAAGAGGAGGGGATGCTTGCTCGACAACACGGCATTTTCAAGGCAGAATTTCCTTGGAATCTCTCACGAATGAAAAGTGTGAAAGCCCGCGCGACGATTTGGCAAAGGAGATGGTGGTGCTCGACCCCGCTCACGCTTCAAGAGATCAGTGATTTTTTTAAGAGCGAGTCAAGGATAACCGCAGTCAAGGCCGGCTCTGTGCCCGCTATGCGCCGTGCTCGTGTCTGCCTGCCAGTTGCCAAGACTTTTGCACAGTTCACTTGACGGCACGAATGCGTGAGGCGTCGGGCGAGGGGCGGATGTTAAAGGTTCTGCCGCAGTAAACACAGCGTTTGCGCTTCTTCGTAATGTCCCCCTTTCTTGGCTGACAGCGTTGGCTTTTTCCGCAGCGAGGGCAGATAACAACGAGCATGGTGCAGGGAACGAGCCATAATGCTTTTAAATCTTCCTTCTTCCCGTCCAGTGTTCCCATCCGGTGCATGTGCTGGTCGCGGAAGAGGCGTTTGTTCGTTGGGGCTGTAGTGTAGCTTGGTATCACTGGCGGTTCGGGGCCGCCCAACCGGGGTTCGAATCCTCGCAGCCCCATGTGTTTTTTTCGCTAGCGTATGATGCTGAACGGGTGCGAGAGGGATCGCGTGTTGGATGTTTGGATGTTGTTTGATGGATGGCGCGTGGGGAGGTAGTAATGCGAAAGGAGCGTATTGTTTCGTGGTCGTTGCGGGTGTTGTGTGCAGTCATTTTGCTGCAAACGCTATTTTTTAAATTCGGCGGTGCAGAAGAGTCGCGAAGGATTTTTTCTGCGCTGGGAGTTGAACCGTGGGGGAGGATTGTAGTGGGGTTGTTCGAATTGGTTGCTGCCGTGCTTCTTTTCTTGCCTTCGATGACTTGGCTCGGTGCGCTGTTTTCAGCGGTTCTTATGGCCGGTGCAATCTTCGCGCACGTGACGGTACTGGGTGTAGCGTTGCAAAACGTTGTGAAGGGAGGGGACGGCGGCCTTCTCTTCTCGCTCGCGGTGGTTGTTTTTTTCGCCAGCCTCGCCTTATTTGTTCTTGAGTGGAAGGAGGGGAGGCCGAAGGTTTTCGTCGAAGAACACTTGCTAAAAAGATAATTTTTTATTGGGACCTGGCCTTCGGTGGTTGCCGGTGATGTCTCTCTATTGCAAGCGGATCGTCAACATTAACGTGAACATTGTTCTTGCTAGCGCGCTCGCGGCTGTTTTGACTGCGCCGATCATTGAGGTGCTCGAGGAGCACTTGAGAAGCATTGCGCTGGTTGTGCTCTCCTCTTTGGTCATTGATGCGATTTTTGATTTCAGCATTTTTTCGCTGTTGCATTGGTTCGCAAACAAATCCTTGCAGGGAACACGATTTTTGAGGGACGTGCTTACGCTGCAAAAACAAAGGGTGTTTTTGACTCCGCTTTTCTATGGCGTGGCCACGGGAACTCAGACAGCGTTGTTGGTATTGGGCAGGGGTGCTGGATTTTCAGTGGTTGTCGCGTATTTTCTTGCCATTCTCGTTACAAGGTGCGTTCACACGCTCTACGGCTTGAAATGCGGCCTTTTTGTAGGAGAATAGAGAAATTGTAAGGCGAATAAAGGCGAATAGGTGGGAGAATAGGCGAAAATACTGCTGGGTGCCGCCCAGCCGGCTGTATTTCGACGAGAAAAGAGCAAGGTTTATAAAGGTGGAATGCTTTAACTCCCCGATGCGCAACCAGTCTGCATCACGCGAAGAGGAAGCTATGTTTTCTTACTCGCTTTCCTTGAGCGACTTAGAAGAGGAAAATAAGATTCTAAAAGAGACAGTAAACCAGCTCCGATCAGAGCTTAACCGCCTTAAGTCTCCGGCGCTTTTGATTGCAGAGTTCGTCAAGTATGTGAACGAGCACGCCATCATCAAAGTTTCCAACGGCAATCAGTTCTATGTTGAAATTGCTTCCAATGTGAAAAACCTCTCGCCTGGAGATTCTGTGCTTGTTGAACAGAAGAACTTGACCATTGTTGACAAGATTCGTTCTCCTAAGAAGTTTAATGTTGAGAGCTTCGTCATTGTTGAAAAGCCAAAACTGAGTTGGAAGGATATTGGCGGGCTTGCTGCGCAAAGCGAAGAGCTCAAAGAAGTTATTGAGCTTCCCTTGCTCAAGCCAGAATTGTTTCGCAAGGTAGGCATTGTCCCGCCAAAAGGCGTGCTCCTGCACGGCCCGCCCGGGACGGGGAAGACGTTGCTTGCTAAAGCTGTTGCTGCTTCTACGAAGTCTACGTTTATTGAAGTGGTTGGTTCGGAGCTGGTGCAGAAGTTCATTGGTGAAGGCGCGAAGCTGGTGAAGGAGATTTTTCAGCTGGCGCGTGAGAAGGCGCCGAGCATCGTATTCATTGATGAGATTGACGCGTTGGCTGCGAAGCGCGTTGATGTGGGTACGTCAGGGGAGCGCGAGGTGCAACGGACGTTCATGCAACTCTTGGCAGAGATTGATGGCTTCAAGAACTTGGGGAATGTGAAGGTCATTGGGTGTACAAACCGGCTTGACATCCTCGACCCTGCTATCACCCGTCCTGGAAGGCTTGATCGGCTCATCGAGGTTGGCACGCCGGACTTGGAGGGTGTGAAAGAGATTTTCAAGATTCACGCTAAAAACATGCGTTTCAAGAAAAACATTGATTTCAAGAAGGTGTTTTCTAGGTTGAAAGGGCATTCGGGCGCCGAAATTAAAGCAGTGGTGACAGAAGCTGGTTACTTCGCAATCAGGAACAGGCGCACGGTTATTGCTGAAAGTGACTTGCTGAAAGCCATCCAAAAAGTGAAGCGAGAAGAGAGTGCTGAAAGCAGCGATTATCGACGCATGTTTGGATGAGGACAAAAAAATTGTTCAGGGCAGGTTCTGTGCGTTGTTGCTGCACGATCTTAATGCAAGCTCGGTGTTCTAGCTGCGTGCGTGGAATGCTTAGCGCTTAGACTATTTGTATGTCGTAGCAGACGCGAAAGGTTCCTGGTGCGTGTTGGCCGCAGAGTTCGGCAGAAAGAAGGCTTGCATCAAATCCTTCTTTTTTGATTGCTTGTTTGAGCTCTTCACCTCGAGAGTGAAGCATTTCTTCTTTGACGAATTGGTAGAGGTGAATGATGCCTCCTTGAACGATTTTGGGAAGTGCGACGTCGAGGTACGTTTCTGCCGCTTTAGGCAGGGGCATGACTATTCTGTCAAAGCACCCTTCAAGAAGGGGGGCTTTGTCTCTGACATCGCCTTGGATGAGGTGGACGTGTTGGAGTTTGTTGAGCGAGACGTTTTCGAGTCCGAATTGGTGGCCTTGGGGGTTGAGTTCGATGCCGATGACTTCGCTAGGTTTTGCGAGCTTGGCTATGACGCAAGGATAAGGAGCGCATCCGGAAAACATGACAAGAACTCGTTCGCCGGGCTCTACTTGTTCTGCGATGCGTTTGCGTTCAGTCGCGAGGCGGGGTGAGAAGTAGACGGTTTCGACGTTGAGTTTGAGGAGGACGCCGTTTTCCTTGTGGATTGTTTCTTTTCGTTTTTCTCCTGCGAGGTGTTTGAGGGTTTGCGTTCGGTATGGGCCTTCGTGTTTTCCTTTTTGATAGACTGCTTTGATGTTGGGAAAGAGTGTTAACAGTGTTTGCGCGATGAGGGTTGCTTTTTTTTGGAGCTTGGCATCAACTTCAATGATCGCGATGTCGCCGATGAGGTCATAGGCGGTTTTGAGGCTTGCTTGTTCCTCCGGTGATAGTTTTTTGGCTAGTGCTTCTTTGAGGTTGGTTTGTGGTTGTTTTTTCAGCCCGTCGCGCTCGATAAGCGGGTAGTCGAGGTCATCCACTGCTGCGCCTTCTTTGATGGGGAAGTAGACGTAGGATTCGTCGCTCTGTGCCTTCGTCGCGTAGTCTAAAGCGCCGTGGCTGACGAGCATGCTCTTCGTCACTTCAGCATCTGTTTTGGGGACGCGTAAAAATTTCATGGTTTGTTTGTTAGTACTTTTTGATTGACGGAAGCGGTCTTGATTAAAAAAGGTTGGTGTGAATGGCGCTCTTGAATAAGTGGTTGTTTGTTTTTCAGTTGTTGATTTCTGTTGTCGATACTGTTTTGTTGCTTGTCACAAGGGCGTGCTTGCTAGAGTATGATGAGGACGCTTCCCAAAATCATTAGCGTTGATGCGAGGAGTTTTCTTGGGATGTTGTCTTCTTTGAAGAGTTTTCCTCCGATGAGAACGACAAAGAACGCGCTGGTCCTCCGAACGGGTATGAACAGGCTTATTTTCGTTGACGGCTGGCTTATCGCGGCCAGGGAGATGGTGACACTGACGATGTTGATGGCCGCGATGGTGAGGAACCACTTCCAATCTTTTTCAATGTCGGGGAGGATGTCTTTGATGCCGAAGCGGAAGTATTCCAGTATGAGAAAGTTGATGGTGATGAAGAGCCAGAGGAGGAAGAGGTAGAGGAGAATGGATGTTCCTACAAACGTGTTGAAGAAGAATTTTTCGACTGCTTGGGCTAGGCTGAGGACGATCATGGCGAAGACGATGTAGTGGACGTGTTTGCTGGTGAGGAAGAGTTGAATCGGTTTGAGTGGTGATTGGTGGGGGGTGGTTTGGAGGAGGTATGCGCCGGCGAGCATGGTGAAGACGCCAATGAGTTGAAGGGGGGTTGTTGTTTCGTGCAAGAAGAAAAAGCTGATGACGAGAAGGAAGAGGGGGCTGAAGTTTTGGAGTGGAGTGGTGAAGCTGACTTGTAGGTGCCGTTGGGCTTTCGTGCGGTAGAGGATGCCTGCGGCAGTCATTACTGCGATGAAGTAGAGAAGAAGGACTGATTGCCACGTGAGGGTTTGCCAAGGGAGGAAGGGGACGAGGGGAAGGAGAAGGGCTGTATTGAAGAGTGCTCTGACGGAGCTGAACTCGAGGGCGTGCTCGTGGCCGAGGACGTGCTTGGTGAGGATGGTTGCTGCTGCGATGAGCACTGCCGAGGTAAGCGCGAGAAGATACCAAGGAAGGCTCGCGATTGTTGTTAGGAGATTGGCGAGTACTGTCATGGTGTCGTCGTCCTTTCAATACTGGTTCATTATAAATGCTTTGGTTGCGTGCAGGGTTTGGCGGAGGGGCTGCGGGGGTGTGGCGGGCGAGGCGCGGTGGTGGTTGGCGTTAAAAGTAGTCTGCGAGGCCTTTTTGGTTGAGAATGCGGGAGTTTTCTAGTTTTTTGATCGTGTGTTCGACGCGTTCCGGTGAGAAGTCGTGTTCTTGCACGAGAAGATTTCGAATGCGGACCGGGTTCGGCTTTTCTCTCTTGATGGTGTACTGGGTTGTGATGGCGGGTTGTTTGAAGAGCTTGAATATTTCTTTCCAGGGGATGTTTGTTTGTTCTTCCCATTTGGCTTCTTTGAAGGCGGCTTCAAAGTTGGTGCCGTGTTTGCGGAGGAGGGCGAGTGCTTTTTTGGGGCCGATGCCTTTTGCGCCTCCCGGGCAGTAGTCTGTTCCGACGAGGATGCCAAGGGCGATGAGTTGATCTTGGGTGATTTGTAAGTGGTTCAGCGTCTGAGTTAATGTCACGAGTTCAGGGTGGGTGGTTTGATAGATGTGTTTGCCGACTTGTTTTCGTTTTCCTGCGATGTTAAGGTTTTTGATGAGGCGGGGCGCTCCAAAGAGGAGTGCGTCTGCATCTTGGGAAACGACTGCGTAGGCGTCTCCGTTCTTGACGAGGTAGGCCGCTTGAGCTTCTCCTTCGCTTGGTGCATCAATGGATGGAACGCCCATGCTTGAGAGGAGTTTTTTGGCTTCTGAGATAAGGTCTGGCGTGAGTTTCGTCGTTCTGCCTGCATACTTGGCCATGGCTTCAACGTCTTCGCTTGCTTTCGCTTCTTCAAAGGCGGCGGCGGCTGCTTCCTTGAGCGCTCTTCTTCTTCTGATTTCCTCTTGTTTGAGCTCTGGCGGTTTTCCGTCAAAAACGAAGACGGGGAGTATGTTTTTTTCGATGAGTGTCGCGGTGCGGTTGAAAAGGCCGATGAGATGGCTGGTGATATTGCCCTTGCTGTCGCGCAGAGGTGTCCCGTCGCGCATGCGTATGGTCGTGAGGAATTGGTAGATGATGTTGTGGGCGTCGATAGCGAGTTGCTTGCCTGCTAGTTCTTCGAGGGTTATTGGTGTAGGGGTGAGGAGAGGTGTGATGTTTGTTCCCATTGTGCGTTTGATTTGTTATTTTTCTCTTGTTTTTCCTGTGTTTATGTTTTGGTGCTTGATTGCGTGTTGGTGTTTCAGGGCGGGGTTGTTTTAGGGGAGGTGTTTGACGGTGATTCCTTTGAGTTCATGACTTATTTTTTCCAAGGCTTTCTTCGTGACATCTCCAGTGGTGAGGTAGATGACAGGTAGCTTGCGGAGCTGGCCTTGGAGAAGTGCTGCTGAGAGGTCTCCTTCGTTGCTGCGTTTTTTATTTTTTGCTTTACAAAAAAATTCTTGTCTTCCTATCGTCGTTGGTATGGTGATGACGAGTTCAATGTCTGTGTTTTTTCTGATGATTTTTTGTTCTTTTATTTTGATTTTTTTCTCTTCGAAAAACTTCTTGATTTTTTTGTAGAATTTGTCGTTATAGTTGAATGTGTCCTTAGGCGTTATTGTTTGTTGTTCTTGCGTGGCTTGTTTTTCTGGGGCCCTGCGCGGTCTTTGTAGAGAAGGCGTGGGTGGTGGGGCTTTGGGGTGTAGCGTTTCTTGACGGGTTTGTTTGTTGTCTGGTGTGTTGGGGCTTGTTTTATGCTCGCTTGCGGGTGTTATCGCTGGAGGCGCTCGTTGATGTTCTGAATAGCGTGCAGGTTGGTTTTTCTGTTCGTGGAGCGTTGTGCTTCTGTGTTTTTGCTCGGGGCGCGGCGGGGCAGGGGCTGGCGTGTTTTTCTGATGTTTTTGTGCAAGGAGTGCTTGGATTTGGGCGTCGCTGGCGAGGTAGTATTTCCAGTAGAGTTCTTCTCCTTGGGAGGTCTTGACTATGAGGGGTTTTGCATAGTCCTTGATGGTTCTGAGCGACACTCGTTCGAGGGGTGTTTGTTCTTTGTCTTTGAGGAGCTTTGCTCGTTTGAGTTTTTCAAGTGTCTTCCTGTCCTTTTCGTTGAGGTAGGTTGCTAGGCTCTCCAGTCTTGGTTCTTGGCCGGGGAGGTAGTAGAAGGGGCTTGAGCCTATCTTGATGTTGGTTACTTTAACGGCTCCTGAAGCTGCTAGTTCTGAGAGGATGGCTCCGATGAAGGTCGTGTCTCCGCCGAGTTCTTTTTTTATGCGTGCGGGGTAGAGGGGGCCTTTTTGGCGCAGGAGGGTTGTGATGTTTTCTTTGGTGAGGAGCATGGGCTGTCTTGTTTATTGTTTTTTGAGGGTTGGGTTGAGGCTGAGGCGGGGAGGGGGTGTTATGGGCGCATCCAGCGCACTTCCCAGTAGCTTACATCTCCTTCGTCGTCGACGACGCCGAGCATGAGGCGTTTTTTGGTGCTGTGGGCTACGCGGTTTTTGGCGGCGAATTCGTGCCAGGTGAGGGTTTCTCCTTCGTGGACGGGGAAGACGACCCATCTGGCGTGGTCCTCGCCTGGCTTGACGCCGCGGTCGTAGATGCGAAAATCAGCGCCGAATTTGAGGGCGGTCTTGATGATGTAGCCTCTATTGCGAATGTCTTTGTAGACCATGTAGCGTACCCAAAAGTCGGGTTCTTCTTTGATGGCGCGTTTGAGGTAGCGTTCGGTGGTGAATGGTTGGTTTCTGCCATCGAGAATGATGAGTTTTCCTTTCTCGAGGAGGTAGAGTGCTTCAAGGAGGCTGAGTTGCACTTTTCCGTCTTCGAGGAGGGAGCCGAACCTGTTTTGGTGGTAGAGGTCTCTTGCGGCGTCTGAGTTCTCAGTGATGACTCTGTGAACGGCCCAGTGTGCCTTGGCAGGTTCTTTTTTCTTCGTGGTTTGTTTGCTTGTTTCTTTGTTTTCTTTTTTCTCGGAGGACTTGCTTGTTTTCTTCTTGGTTGTTGCTTTCTTTTTTGCTGCTGGCATGGGTTGATTGTGCTCTGATGATGTTTATATATCTATCTTGTGAGGGGGGTTGTCGTCCCCAACAACAATTTTTTTCCATATGGACGATAATTGGCTGTTTGGATTGGCGGTGCACTGATCTTGAGCGGCGCCGATTCGCCCAGCTCAAACAACGCAAACAAAGATAGTTTAAAAAACAGACAGTGTTTTTCTTGCTGTATGGAGTTGCACATTTTAGGAACCTCAGGCATGGTGCCCACGAAAGAGCGAAACGTCCAAGGTCTTGCCCTCGTTTACAAGGGAGAAGTGCTTTTGTTTGATTGCGGAGAGGGAACCCAGCGGCAGATGAACATTGCCGGGCTGAACAGAACGAAGGTGCGCAAGATCTTGATATCTCATTGGCATGGCGATCACGTAGCGGGGCTTATTGGTTTGCTGCAAACTATTGGTAATAGCGACAACCCACAGCCCGTTTCGTTGTGGGGGCCTCCGGGGACGAAGAAGCACATGGATCACTTGGTTCGATCGGTGATTTGGGATGTTAAAGTCGACCTTGCCGTGCATGAAATCAGGCCGCGCTGCGTGTCTGTCTTCTTTGAAAATGAAGACTATGCTCTTTCTTCTGCCCGTCTAGACCACAGCGCGCCATGTCTTGGCTTTCGTTTTGAAGAAAAAGCAAAGCGGCGTATGTTGCCTGAGAAGCTGAAAAAGGCGGGCGTGAGGGGTCGCTTGATTGGCGAATTGCAAAGGGGAAAATCGGTGAAGATTGGCGGCAAGGATGTTCATCCTGATGATGTTTCGCTTGTAAAAAAAGGCCGTTCCTTTGCCCTTGTTGCCGATACGCGTTTGTGCCAGTCTGCTGTTGACCTTGCAGGAGGAGCGGACGTGTTAGTGTGCGAGTCTAGTTTTGATTCGTCAATGCAGGACAAAGCTGATGAGCGCAAGCACTTAACGGTGAGAGACGCGTGTCAGATTGCGCAGATGAGCGGGGTGAAACGGTTGGTGCTCACGCATTTCAGTCAGCGGTATAAGTCGCTCAAGGCGTTGGAGGAGGAAGCAAAAACGTTGTTTCCGAACGTGGCGATGGCCCACGATTTTATGGTTGTTCGATTTTAAGGGCTTGTGTAGGGGTGGTTGTTGCGTCCGATCTTAGTTGGTTTTCTGAGCGAGTTTTATGTCAGTTGCTCGCACGGTTTTCCTGCCAGCGTGTTTGGCTAGCTTAATTGCTTCCTCTCCGAGGACTTGCGAGTATTCTTCCAGAATGTCACGGAGTGCTGATTTCGCATCTTCTGAGACCCTGTAGGCTCCTGCGTTTTTGAGGAGTCGTTCCATCGCTGCGAGAGGAAGCAGGTGTCGTTTCGTCATGGTTTTTTTCACCTCTGCGTTTTAGCTCTTCTCATCTTTCTCGCTTAAATAAATATCGGTTAATAACGATCAAGGTAACGTTAACCCCCAGGTCGCGTCTCAAGAAAAGTCTCACGACGCGGGGCGAGTATTGCAGTCAAGAAAGAACCGTTCTTCCCCTCTTTCTTCCCCTCCATTAATGCGGAGTGGATGATTGTTAACGAGAGGCAACAGGCGGTGCGGACGTGGCTCGACGTGACAAGGAAGGACTGGGGGGAACTAGAAGGAAGAGTTTTAAACAAGAAGGCGTTTTTCACGTCTCATGTCGCAAAAGTCCAGAGGCATTGCCGCTGAGCGGGCGCTCATTCACGCCTTTAACAGTGCAGGGTGGGTTGCGTTTCGCGCCGCGGGTTCTGGATCGATACGGTATCCTTGTCCTGACATTATTGCAGGGAACAATATGCGTAAGCTCGCCATTGAAGTGAAGCGGACCACTGCGAAGGCACAGTATTTTTCAAAACAAGAAATTAAGGATTTGCAGTTTTTTAGTGAGCGGTTCGGAGCAGAAGCATGGGTGGCGATTAAGTTTTTTCGCAAGGAGTGGGTTTTCTTAGTTCCTGCCGATCTAGAAGAGCGAGAGAAGTCGTTTGTTGCCTCTCAGCGCATTGCTTCTTTGAGAGGTTTGTCTTTTCGTGAACTGCTGGGTCAGGAGCAAGGGACGTGAGGTTCAGCTACGCAGAACGACAGCGTCGAGAAAAAAAGAAGCAGTTTGTTGAGAAAAAAAAGAACTTAAAAAAAAAGAAAAAGAATTTCTTGTGTCTTTCTCGCCCGTTTTATCTTGTGGCGTACCTGCCGCTTGCGAGGGCTTGCTGCCACCAGGCAAGAGCTTGCTGCTGGACTGCAGGGTCGTTCATATCAACAGGTCCCTGGCCAGGTACTGCGACACCACCAATAGTGCTCCCGTCGCCGCGAGGTTGTCGTGACGCTGGTTCTTGCTGGACGACGCCGACTTGGCCTCGCTGGTACATATCCCATAGCTGCTGCGCGTTCGGGCCGTACTGCGTCCCTGGCGGGAGGTCGCTAGATGGGGGCATCGTAGGCGGCAGCGAAGGGTTCGATACTGGGTTAGGCCCTACCGGTTGTGACCTCGGCTGGTTCCACGGCGTCGTGGACCTCTGGTTGAGTCCTGGCAGGTTAGTGGATGGCGTGTTGCCGAACGTGTTGCTTCCGTATGCTGCTGCTGAAACCACGCCTCCTTGTTGAAGCGCCGGGAGGCCTCCCGCAAGTGCTCCGACGGTTCGGTAGCTGAGGCTGCCCTTGGCATCTTCAATGATGTTGATGCACGCCTGGCACGCTTCCGGACTGTACGCTCCTTGGCATGGGCTGATGTCGCGCAGTGTCCTGACGCAGCCAGCAAGCGCATTTGCCTCGAGGCCGTACGCGCTCGCGACGCAGCTGCGCATGTCCGGATCCATTCCGCCAACGCAGAGGGTGTTGTACCTGCGCGGCCTGTTAAGCTTGCCAGGGTAGCAGAACTTTTGCCCTGTTTCTAGTGTGACACAGTCATCAGCGCATTGGGTGACGCCGTATTGCGCTAGGACGCTGCAGTCCCCTTCAATGATGCCTTGGTCGTTAACGGTGAAGCCAAGGCTGAAGAGTTGTTGAAGCAGGTTTCCTATGAATTGCCCGCCGGTTGTTTGACCGACTGCTCCTGCTCCGCCGCTCTGCCACCAGTTCTGTGCTGAGGCGACTGACGCTAACACAAGCACTGCCACGACGGCAACGCTTCCCATATACATTATTTTGTTTTTTTCCATTTTTCTTTTCACTCCTCCTTTGTCCTTTGTTGTGTTTGTTTTCTGTTATTGCTGTGTGTTTGCTCAAGCGTGCGTTGTGTTTCCCTTGCTGTTCTTACTTTACTGGTTGAAAGCTCGGGTTGGACAAGAGCTGCGAGCCGATAGCCGCCGCACAGTCCGCGCATCCCTGTGGTGTTGCAACGTTGTAGGACGCACACACGTTCGGGTCTACAACCGTGTTAACGCAAAAGTTTGCGTTGGAAGGGATGGGCAGCCCGAGCTGGCTGGTGACGCAGTTCTTTGTTTCCTGAGGAAGATTGAGCCAGCAGATTTTGTTGTACACTCTCGGCTGGTTGAACCCGCCAAAGCGGACCGTTTTTCCGCCTGGGAGTACCGCTGTTTGAGAAGAGGGGTCGCACGTGACGGGTCCGCCTGCAAGCTCTGTTATTTTGGGGTTGTCACAGTCCCCGACAAGGTTGCCATTTTCGTCAATGGTGAATCCTAGCTGTGCGAGGAGCGGCAAGATATTTGCCGGGCCTGGCGCTTGCACTGTTTGGAAGTCGAAGGCTTTTCCTGATGTGTTGGCTTGAATTGCTAAGACTAAAACAACGATGGCCACGACGGCCACAATTCCCACGATGTAGAGGGGGGTTTGTTCTTTTATGTTCATGCTGTCACCTCCTGTCAGCATAGGCTATTGGCAAAGGCGTGTTTTGCATAGCAGTATGCTTGCATGGTTTTGGTCGCTTCCTGGAATTTTGTTTTTATAAGTCTTTTGTTTTTTCTCCTTCGTTTTCCGCAGAAAACAAGCAGAGATGAAATCACTTCTGAGTGGTTATTGTTGGCGTGTTGGTTGTTGGTGTGTTCTTCGTGCGTTCCCTTTCTTGTTCTCTTGCCGTGTTTCTTGCTCGTTTTGGGTGTTGCTGGGAGCCAGGGTCATAACGTCATAGTGTGCACTGGCGTTTTGTTGGTGCGGCCTTGTTGTTCTTGATGATGAGCAATGTCTGCTGGATTGAAGACGAAACAGTGCTGTTCATCAAAATAGCCGCAGCGAATGAGATTGAGAGGGATGTTTGTTCGCCTGCTGAGCATGCGTGCGTAAAAGAGGGTTTGCGTTGTTGCGTAGCGTTCTTTCTCTGCTCGTGGCTTGTAGTCCCATACCCAGATGATGCCGTTTTCTATTGAGAGTACGTCGATGTGACCTGAAAGCGGGCCTGATTCCTCGCCAGTTTTTTGAAGGCGGGCGAGAAAGGAATCCTCGTGAGGATCCAGCCAAACAGGGACTTCAATGCCAACGGTGCTTGCATCGTGTTGAAGAAGAAACATTTGAACGTTGCTGTGTGCAGTGTTGTACTCGTTCCTTGCAAGGCCTTCCTTTGCAAGCGTGCAGATGGGGTGGTGCGGTAGCGGTGTTGGGGAGATGCCTAGCGGGAACTTGAATTTGCTGCTTCTAGGGCCTGTGAGGAATTTTTCGTCGGGGCAGTGGCGGAACATGCCTTCGAGGTACTCGTAGAGGGGTTGAAAAAGAGGAGGTGCGCAGAGGGCTCTTGCCTTTTCTACGTGGATGCGATAGTGGTACCACCACCCGTGCCGCAAACTGAGATGCTTAATCACTGAGATGCGTAATCTGTTAATCTGTAGTGGTTGCGGAATTGCCGTTGGTTGTCAATGTGCTTTTTCTCTTCTGGGGGGTGCCGCCGCGTCTTGGGGGCGAGTTGCACGAGCTGCGAGGAACGCCGAGGAACGCCGCCCGCCTATTTTCTTCTTTTGGATTTTTTTCTGGCGGCTCTTCTCCTCACGAGTGCTTCTTCAAGCTTTCTTTCTTCAGCTTCTATTTCTTTTTCTTCGCGAAGAATTTTCTTTTCGTCGTTTGCGATGGAGAGTGTCATGAGTTCAATGTGTCTGTCTATGCGAGCGATACGGCGCTCCATGCGCACGAGGACGCGTAGACTGTACACGATTGCTGCAAGCGTGCCTATTATTACTGCTAAGATGACATTCTCTATCGCCATAGTTGCTACCATAAACGTCCCACCTCTACCGTTATTTTGTTGTGTCGCGAACTTGCGCTATGCTGACACGCTTACCTTCACACTGGTTATTTAAATAGGTTTCGATGTTGCCTCTGACCGTGTTCGGTACACTCGCAAGGCTGGGATGAAAGGCAGGAGAGTGGCTGACAAAAGGAGCAATGGAGAACCAAATCAGAAACATTTATATAGCTCTTGAGGAGTTGTAAACGGTGGTGATGGTACTATGTTGAAGATGAAGCGAATTACAGAGTGCTTTGACATGAAAGTGTTCACTGATACGGGAGACTACTTTGGCGACGTTGAGGAGTCCATCCTTGCTGAAACCAAGGTGTTTGGGTGGCGTGTAAAAGCGACGCGGAATTCATACTTGAATAAAGTGCTTGGTAGTGCGAAAGGAGTCATTGTCCCTCACCAGTTAGTTAAGGCAATTGGAGACATCATGATTATCTCGAAGTCTGCCGTGCCGAATTATGAGGGCGCCGAGTAAGCTCCCGTGGCCACATTCGTTTATTTACGCACTGCAGCGTGTGGAGCCGCTTTGGTGGTAGGCACGCGGGTTGTTTGCAAGCAGGGTTGACGTCTTCAAAGGGGAAGGGATTTAAAGAGTCTTTTCTTTGTTTCTCGTATGGCTAACGCTTGGCAGAGAGCATGGTGGCTTGTCTGGGCTGTGTTTTGCATTTCGCTGGCTCTTCGGCTCTGGATTGCGCTGCAAGCAGACGGTTTTTCCTTTGACGCATACGAGACCTTAACGAAGGCGGCGAGTATTCGAGATCATGGTCTTCCTCCTTTGTACGACGAGCTCGGGTGGGGAGGAAGGAGTGTTGTGGGGTCTCCGCTTTTTGCTTTTATAATCGCGCTGGGAGGGTTGTTTCTTCCCTTAGGGATCGCTGCAAAAATCACTGCCCACACGTTTGTTGCCTTGTGCATTCCCTTGTCTTTTTTTGCTGCTCGAACGCTGACGAGAAACTTGCGAGCGTCCGTTTTGGCCGCGGTGTTCGCAGCATTCCTCCCTTCGCTCTTCTTTGACGTTGCCAACTCCCTCTCCGCGCTCTGTTTACTCTTGCCACTTGTTTTGCTTTGGTTAGCGCTCCTTCCGAACACGAAGTCCAAACCGTTGCCTTCTTTGCTCGTAGGCCTGGTTGCTATGCTCACGCATCCTTTGAGCTTCCTCGTCTTGCTCGGGATCTTGCTCGGGTTGTTCTTGAAAACGCTCGAGCACAAAAAAGTGGAGCGTTGGGAGTGGGAGGTTTTGACGCTTTGGGGGTTTGGTGGCTTGTGGTTTCACTTGCTCGTGTACAAGAATGCGCTGCTTTTGCACGGATTTGCTGCGCTTTGGAAAAACATACCGGGGAGGTTCCTTTGGCAAGAATTCTCTTCCTTCTCCCTTCCTCTCGCCGTACACGCAGTTGGTATCATTCCCCTTTTTTATGGCGTGTTTGCCGTTTTCCACATACTGCACACCCGTCGCGAATCAAAACTCTTTCCTGCGGTAGGGATTTTTCTCGTTGTGCTGGTCGCCTTATTTTTGCAAATGGTTAGTGCACGGGAGGGTTTGGCGTTGCTGGGTGTGACGGTTGTTCTCTTGAGTAGCCAAGGAATGAAGTGGTTTTCTGTTTATGTGAGGAAGGTGCAGATTCGTCAGGTAGGAAGCTGGGAAGCGTTCTCGACAATCGGCATTCTCGTTGCGTTTCTTCTCTCTTCCGGTGTTCCGAGCGTTGTTGCTGCTGCGACTGCAAAGGATGTTCCTTCACGTGCTTTACTAGAAGCTGTCGAGTGGATTGGTGCTTCAGCGCCGCAGGACGCGGTGATACTTGCTCTGCCCGAGGAGGGTTTTTTGATTAAGTATCTCGCCCGCAGGGGTGTTGCTGTTGACCAATCCTTCATGCTCGTGAAAAATCCTGAAAAACGGCTTGGAGAAGTTGAAGATGTGTTTTCTGCCGTTTCGCTCGTTGAAGCGTTGGATTCGTTGGAAAAGCTTGGTGCTACGTACGTTGTGGTTTCTGATGTTGCAAAGCGCAGGTTCGGTATTGAAGGCTTGCGTTACGCAGATGATCACTGTCTTCCCCTCGTCTTTGATAACGGGGTTAAGGTATACCACGTACGATGTAGGGTGGTGGCGTCATGAACGTTCCTCGCTTTGTTTGGGGGCTTGCTGGCGTGGCGGTCGTTGCGTTAGTTTTTGGTGCGAGAGTGTTAATCGGGGCGCCAGTGATTCCTTATCAAGAATCGTACGCTCACCTTCTTGCTAGTTCAGAGGTGCGCAGTGCAATACCGATGTTAAACGGTTTTTGGGGCGTTCAGCCGTCCATGATTGATGTTCTGCTTGCGTGTTTTCCTTCGGTCGTGTGGCTCGTTGGCTTTCAGCTGTTATTGGCATTCGTTGCGGGGTGGAGCGCGGGGATTGTTGGTGAGCGAGTGTTGGGCAGAAGTGGTTGGTTGGTTGGCTTGCTCGCGGTGTGTTCGCCGACCTTCCTTTTTCTTTTTAGCACGATCAACCCGTGGAGCGCGGTGGTTGTGGTCTTCCTCTTTGGCTTGGTACTCCTTCCTCGTTTTCCTCGTGCGGGGTTGTTGTTGTGGAGTTCGGCGTTCTTGTTTGATATGTGGAGCGGGTTGCTTCTCGTGGGATTGGGTTGTATGATTGGTTCTTTGCGTGCACAGCTCCCGCGCTTGTTTGGGAGGCGGGACGGTAATGAGCGCGGCTTGGTGGTTTTCTTCCTTGTAAGCTGCGTTGTAAGTTTTGCGTTGCGCCTCGTCTTCGTGCCTCCTTCATGGCGTGCGCATCTTCTTTCGCTGAAATACGGTGCTGGTGCTTTTTTTCCATTTGTCGAGTTCGGGGTTCAAGAGGGTGTTTCGTTTATCTTGGTCGTGTTGGGTTTGATTGGCTTTGTTCGTTCTTGGCGAAAGTCTTGGCGATGGGTTGTTCTTCAGGTTGGCGTGGTTGTTTTGTTCGGTTCGGTCGTGATCTTTGAAGGCGCGAGAATTTTTGCTTGGGTTGTTTTGACGTGTTACGCCGCTCTTGCATTGTCATGGATGGGAAGGCGGAAGTGGGAATTGCAAGAGGTGCAGCGAGTTTCGCTTTTTATTATTGGTTGTTCGCTGCTCTTGGTTTTTGCTTCTGCTTTGAAGGGTTTTATTTTAGCTAAGCCTGATAAAGAACTGCTCGAGGGGGTTTCTTTTCTTAGTTCCGGGTGGAGTGACGGGATTCTTGCCCACCCTGCTGACGCCCCTTTCGTTGCATTCTCTACTGGGAAGAAGGTGTTTTTGCTTCATACTCTGCCGTTGGACGATGATTTGCAAGAGAGGGTTCGTGCCTTGCGGGCGATATGGCTGGGGCGGGATTTGAACACGACGCTATCTTTGCTCAATCGTTACGACATCAGGTTCATTATAGTGACGCCGGAAATGAGAGATGGCGCTGTTTGGGAGCGAGACGAGGAGGGTTTGCTCTTCTTCCTTGAGCATAGCGAAAGGTTTATTAACGTAAATCCGGACCTGCGTGTTGAGATTTGGCGAGTTATTCAAAAATGAATTTTGGCGATGCGCTCTCGTACACTTCGTCTTTTTTTGGGTTGTACACGTTGATTTTTGTTTTTCTGACGAGTTTGGAGGACGAAGCGGTTCGCAGAGAAAAAGTGTGGAAGAAGCTTCCGAGAGTTTGTATTGCTGTTCCTTGCTTTAATGAGGAGAAGCGGGTGGGCAGAACGCTTGAGTCCTTGCTTGCTTTAGATTACCCGAAGGACAAGTTGGAGATCATCGCGGTTGATGACGGGAGCACCGATGGGACGTTGAAGGTGTTGAAACAATTTGAAAAAAGAGGCGTTCGGGTGGTGCACAAAGAGAACGGGGGGAAGCACACTGCTCTCAACGTTGCTTTGAGAATGACTTCTGCAGAGTTCTTTGGCGGGTTGGACGCGGATTCTGTAGTTGATCCTAAGGCGTTGAGAAGAATTTTGCGCAGGTTTTATGCTGATTATGTTATGGCAGTCACGCCGGCCATGAAGATTGAGTCGCCGAATTCTATTTTGCGAAAGGTTCAAAGTGTTGAGTTTATTGTTGGCATTTTGCTTCGTGAAATATTCACCAAGCTTGGCAGTCAGCATGTAACGCCCGGGCCTTTCACGATTTATCGAAGGGACTTTTTTGAGAAGTTCGGTCCGTTCAAGAAGGCGCATCTCACCGAGGACATTGAGATTGCTTTGCGCATTCAAAAAAATAATTTTTTTATTGAGAACGCGGTCGATGCGTACGTGTTCACGCACGGCCCTGCCAAGTTCGCACCGCTTTTCAGGCAGCGATTGCGGTGGTTTTATGGTTATTTGAGTAACGTCCTAGATTATTTTGACTTATTAAATCCGAAGAAGTTCGGAAACTTGGGTTTTTTTGTCCTTCCTCAATCGTTTCTTTTTATTGGCTTAATTATCTTAGCTATCGCGTATACAGGCTTTCGTTTTGTGAAGAACAGCTACACGCAGCTCTTGAATGCGATCGCGGTTCATTTTGACGTGTTGAGGTTGATTCGTTTTAATTTTGAGTGGTTTTTTGTGAATACGAAGCCGACTATGATTCTTTCCTTGTTTACTTTGGCCGGTTCGTTTTGTATTTTCTTGTTTGCAAGGTTGCTCTCGAGGGATCGAAGACGAATAGGCTTTGATTATGCATTGTTTCTTTTGTTGTATTGGTTTTTGTTTGGGTTGTGGTGGGCTGTTGCCGTCTGGCGCAAAGTGTTTCGAATGCCAATCATGTGGAGTGAAAAGCAGGATTGAAGGAACGGTTCTCGTTTCGGGGAGCTGGGGCTTGCCGGGTTTTGCTGCCTTCTTCGTTGTTTCATGTTGTGGCACGGTGGTTTCAGAAAAAGAGTTATCTCGTTTCATCTTTCATAAAGGGTACGAAGCGTGTTTGTTTCGGAGGTGAATAGTATGAACAGTTATGTGAACAATGGCAGAACCGCTAGAAACGCTAAGGCGGGTAAGGGAGGCGCTACGTTCTTTGCCTTGGCCTTGGTGGGTTTGGTTGTATTGGGTGGCGTTGCACTAGCGCATCCTTGGGGGTTCGCTCGTGGTGGCGCTGACAGCAACGAGTGGGGCGCGGGTGCCAGAAGTGATGTGCCTGAGTGGCAAGAGCGCCTGCACAATGTGTTATCGTCTGGAACCTTTGATGAGTTGGAAGCCCTGCGAAGTGAAGCAGGGGTTCCGCTCATGCCAAGAATTGAAGACGCTGAGGATTTTGCTCTCTTTCAGGAGCGCTTGAAGGAGCGAGAGGCTTGGCAGAGCCAGATGGATGCGCTCGCGTCTTATGATGACCTTGTCGAGTTAAGGGCGTCTAGCGGGAGGACAGTCTTGCCTTGGGTTTCCTCGGAGGAAGACTTTGCTGAGTGGAAAGAACATCATGAGGCAATGGAGGGTCTGATGGAAAGCCATGGTGTTCTCGGCGGTTTCGGGAGGCGAGGCGGTTTCGGCGTTGGCAAAGGGCTCGGAAGAGGCTTCGGAATGGGTGCGGGGTGTCCTTGGCACTAAGCGCTGAACGATACTTTTCTTTTTGTTTTTTTTATTATTAGCGGTGGTTTTCAGGAAAGATTTTAAAAAAGCGGCTTGCTTTTCGTAGTTGTTGATATGAATTGGTTGTTCAAACGTGGCTTAAAGCGTTTATAAGATCGCTTATCATTGATGGAAAGGTGATTGTGTATGCAAATGATGATGTATCGTCCATTTTTCCCGTTCGGCATTGTGTTTCAGCTAGGGATCTTACTTGCGTTCCTTGCCATCCTCTGGTGGCTGTTGAAAGGAGGTGGCGGTCGAGAGGAGAGTGCTAGAGCGGTGTTGGATAGGCGATTGGCTGCTGGCGAGATTTCAAAAAAAGAGTATAAGGAGTTGCGCAAGCTGATTGAAGACGGCGAAGGCGGCAAGTAAGGGTTGTTTAAGGATGGAGATTGAGCCCAAGCGGTTGATTGTCGGGATGACGTTGGTGTTCTTACTTGGCATATCCTTCGCTATAGTGAACGGGTTTTACGTCCAATCGTCTGGGGAAGCGTTGCCTCTCGTTGTATACGGGCTTGCGTTTTTGTCCTTGCTGGTCGGGGCGTCAGTCATGCTGTTATTTCAATGGAAGATTAACAAGGCGCAGGTGTTTCGTCTTGTTAAGCTCTTGCCTCCGGAAGAGCGAGTGATTGTGAAGATTCTCCTTGAGCATAATAACCGTCTTGAGCAGAATTATGTTGTGGCTTTGTCAGGTCTTTCAAAGGTGAAGGTTTCGAGAATTCTTGCTCGCTTAAGCGAGCGGGGCGTTGTTGAGAAGAAACCGTTGGGCAATACCAACTTGGTTGTTCTCAAAGTGTGAGCGGGGCTTGATTTTTGCTTCTATTCCTCAGTGAACTCCTCAACAGGGTAGTTGAACGCGCCTTTTTGGATGAGCCCTCGCTGTTCCATGTACAGCTTGCACAGCAGCCAAAAGACGAGGCCCAGACTTTTTTTGCCTTTGTTATTGCAGGGAACGACGAGGTCGACGTTGTTGACTTGATTATTCGTGTCGCACAGGGCAATAACAGGGACGCCGGTCTTAAGGGCGTCCTTGACGGCGTTTCTGTCCGGCCACGTGTCCGCGACGAGAATGATTTTGACTTCACGGAATATTTTGAGGTTGGGGTTCGTGAGGAGGCCGGGGGGGTAGCGGCCTGCAAAGTAGTGGCAGCCGGTGAGTTCGCCGAACCGCTTGACTGGCTTCCAGCCGTTTTCTCTTCTGCAAACGACCATGATGTCTTCGGGTGCGTAGTGGGAGAGGAGGTTTGCTGCGAGGCGGATGCGCTTGTCAATTTCGGTGATGTTGAGGACTGAGAGGCCGTCAGGACGGGTTTTATAGATGAAGTTGTTCATGTGTTTTGTTTTGAACTTCGTGCCTATTTGTATGCCGCTCTTGAGGTATTCTTCGTTGGGGATGAGGAGTTCTTGGTCGGTCATTGTCTTGTTGCCTCCTGTTTTTCTTCGTTTTTCACGTTTTTCAAAGTGGTTTTCAAACGTGGCGTGTTCGGAAGCTTCTTTGGGAAGAAGGTCTTCCGCCGTTATTATTACCTCCGGCGCCGCGCACGCTTATGCGTGAACGGCTTGGTCCTCCAGCCTTCTTCGGAGTCCAAGCGAGGTTCTGGCGTGAATGGAAACGAGAGGTATTTATAAGCGTTGTTGTTGCAGCTGCTCGTCCTCGCCGTTCTCTTGCGTTGTGTGTTTTCGTGCTCGGGTTTTGGTGAGGGGGAACGTCGCGAGGGGGAGGTATTCCGGACCTCGTGGCGTGAGCGTGCTTTGGAAGAGGTGGAACGCATCTACGTCGAAGGTGAGCGGCTTGACGCGTCCTCCATGCCATTCGTGAAGGCCCTTGTGGCGCTTGATAACAACGGCGCGAGCTAAGGTAAGGTGGGGGTGGAAGGGCCTGTCTTCTTTGAGGTTCACTGCTTGTGCCACCTCATTTTGAAGCTTGGAGAGCTGGGCGGACGGAACGATGCCCAGCCAGAAAACGGCCGGCTTGCCTCCTCGCTTGAAAAATCCTCGATGAGACGTGGTGAGGGTAAAGGGTTCTTGATGTATTCGTTGCAGGGAAGAAATGAGCGTTGGTAGCTCGTCCTTGTTCTTCTCGCCGAGGAAGGCGAGCGTGAGATGTGCTTTTTTGACTTGAGGGTAGCGGAGAACAGCCCCTTCTACCGAGGCCAGCTTTGCTTGTTCATTGTGTAGGAGTTGTTGAACAGTTTTTGGTAGGGTGATGGCTACGAAGAGGCGCATGGAACGGTTTCTTCCGGGTGGCTGAGCAGTTGTTTGTTGGCTTGCTTGCCAAGGCCCTCACGTGAGGACTCGTTGTGGCCGCCCTTCCTGTGTGGTAAGGTTGGACTGGTTGATGTTGCCAGCTAGTAGGGGAGTGGCCTTCCTTTCTCTCAGAGGAGTTCGAAGAGAGTGTGGAGTGTTGCTTCACTCCTTTTTTTCTTCCGCGTCTTCGGGTGCGGGCACTTCTTCGTCTTCTGCCTCGTCTTGTTTTTCTTGTTCAGACTGCTCGGGTTCGTCTGCGTCTTCAACGTCTTCGTTGGTGGCAGGTTTTTCGTCTTCAGCGTCTTCTTCCCCGAAGTTTTCACTATCTAAGTGTTCCTGCGGGTCGAAGTCTTCTTCCGGCTCTTCTTGTGCGGGTTGTTGCTGTTCCTGCTTGGTTTCGCGTTGTTCAGCAGGCCCGAGTACTTCTGTGAAGGCTAAGCTCTTGAGAACGCGCGTGACTTTGACTTTGACCGAGTCGCCTTGTTTGGCCCCCGGCACGATGAGGACAAAGCCTTCCTTTTTGGCTATGCCGTCGCCTTTCTCGCCGACTGCTTCTATCGTTACATCTAACTCGTCGCCCTCCCTGACGGGAGCTGCTGGTCTATCGAATCGTTGGTTTCGCATCATAGCTTTCTATTCTCCTATCTTCTTTGTAGTGCGTCTTCCTCTTCTTTGTGAGAAAAAGAGGATTTTACGCTTTGCAAGCCGCAAGAAAGCAGACTATTTAAAACTTGTTGAAAAAAACATGGAAAAAAAATATTTGCGGCTTTTCTTGCTAAGTCGCTCCCTTGCAAACAAGCGAGGGCCTTGTACGAGTTTTAAACGTCTTCTATGCCTTTATCTGTTATTTTGAAGACGCATTCGGTGTCTGCAAGGTTGGGTGCGTCAATGAGTTTGGCCACGCGCGTGCCTTTCTTGCCTCTTCGCAAGTAGATGCGGAACGTGCTGTTGTGGGCGACGATGTTGCCACCGATGGCTTCTGTCGGGTCGCCGAAGAACTGGTCTGGTTTGTGCATGACTTGATTCGTGACGTAGACGCATAAGTTGTGTTTGTCTGCGATTTTGCTGAGCGTGTGCATGTGCTTGTTGAGTTTTTGTTGGCGTTCAGCCAATGTTCCTCTTCCCACGAATTCGGCTCTGAAATGTGCCGTGAGGGAGTCGACAATGACGACGCGGACGTTGTTTCCTTGCGCGATGACGTCTTCTATTTTTTCTGCGAGAAGCATTTGATGGTCTGAATTGAATGCCCTTGCTACTTTGATGTGTTGAAGAACGTCGTCAGGATCGAGGCCGTGGCCTTGGGCGATTTGCACCGCGCGTTCCGGCCTGAACGTGTTTTCCGTGTCTATGTAGACCGCTACGCTTCCGGGTGCTTGTTTTTGGACGAGGACTGCGAGCACGTGTCCGATTTGTGTTTTGCTTGAGCCGTAGGCGCCGAAGCACTCCGTAATGGCTCCTGTTTCAAAGCCGCCGGCGAGCATGTCGTCGAATGCTTTAGAGCCGACGCTGATTTTCAGGACGGATTCGCGTTTTCTGAGCAGGTCGATGCCTGACTGAAACCCCATATCAAGGGAGTCTCGTGCTGAGTTAATCATTTTGCGAGCTGCTGCTTCAGTTACGCCTGCTGCGCTGACGAGTTCTCCGGGCGTCGCGACGGCGATGGACATGACATCTGAGAACCCTGCGCTGACGAGTTTTTCAGCTGTCGCCGCTCCGACACCGGGGAGGTCTTCGATAAGGAGTTCTTTTTTTGTTTCCATGACTATTGCTTCTTGTTTTGTTGGCACAGGTTTCACCTCGGGAGTTGTTCTTTGTTTAAAAATATTGGTTTAAAAAAAATAAAACAAAAGAGAATGCCTGCGTGGCTGCAAGCGTGGCTGCTACGCCTGGCAGATTATGCCACGCCTTCCTCTTTTTGGAGGGCGAGGTACTCATATGCTTTTTGGAGGACGAGCGCTGCTCGGGGCAGGTCGTTGACGCGCAGAGAGTTTGTGGTTTTCCACATGTCGTTCTTGTCTTTGTAGCTACGTTCGAAGGTCACGGTTGAGTACTCTGTCACGTTCCCGTTTGTATCGTTGGTTTCGTTGCGCCACACAGTGGCTGTTAATGCGCCCGATCGAAATTTCTTGACGGGCTGGTTTTTTTGGTGGTGTTTGGTTTCATTCATGTTGTTCTCCCTCCTTCTTCCTTTCGGTTCTTCTTTCAGCCCACGATCGGCGAGCGCGTTGGGTGTTCGGCTTGCCTCTCCATCACGACGTGCGGGTTAGGCGCGCCTTTCGCGTCGTCTTCGTGGGTGAAGGAGTGTGTTGGCAGGTGCGGATGGTGGTGTGCATCCGCGATGCTGCCTTTTTGGAAATTCTTTTTCGGGGGTGTTCGCCACGGCGTCGCGAAACAGTGGTGCGTTCAGCGCCGCTCGCGGCTATCGAAAGAAGGAGTGGTCGGGAGGCTATTTATACGCCACGGGAGCGTGCCCAGTGTGTCCAGTGCGGCCTTTGCTGTTTCTCCGCAGTGCCTTCTACACTCCGTGGAGACCTTGTTTGGAGAAGGTGTGCTTGAGCGCGAAGGAAACCCAAAAGGGAGAGGTTATTTTTGGCCCTTCAGTGAGCGTGTCTGCCGCGTGTCAGCCCTCTGTGCCGGTGCGTTGCTCCCGCATTGCTTGCTCAAGGAGTAGCTTTTCAATTCCTTGGCGAACGCTGGGGGGCATCTTGTCACCGTTTTTTTCGAGTGCTCGGAGGGCGAGGAGTTGTTCAAGGCCAACAGGGATGCAGACGGCGTTGGGATTGAGGGACGCGCCGGCTCCTGCAGCGGCGCCGCCCTGGAGCGCAACTGCGTGTATGTCTTCAGCTCCCCCGTAAATAATAACGTTGGTCGCCTCGCTTCGATCGCAGAAGATGTAGCATTGATCCTGGTAGAAGAGGAGGGAAGGGTTGCTTTCTTTTGGGCCGTCTTTTGCTGCGTCGTAGGGTCTGATGTAGTGTCGCTCCATTTGTTGCCAGGGGTTGCCGCTCGGGTTTGGTTGCTGTTGTGTCTTGGCGCCTTTGAGGTAGGTACTAGCGTTTCTTCGTGCTTTTCCTATTTATATTTTTCTCCTCGTTGTACTTGTTCGGCCTTAAACTGACGCTTTTCTGGAGTGGGGTGTGGACGGGTTGATCAGTCAGTAGAAGAGGGGTGGTTTTCAAGAGGTGTGGTGGCGTTTCCACTTGATGCTGCAGCCTTGGCTGGGAAGGAAGGGTTTGGTTACCTTGCCTTTTGCGAGGAGTTCTTGGATTGCTTCGTCCATGTCGTGCTGTCTGGGGACCTGGCCGGGGCTGAGTGCGTCATCGATTCTGCCGTGCCACGCCAGTTTTTTTGCTCGATCAAGCAGGAAGGGGTCCGGGGTGCAGACGGCGCCGTACGCTCGCGCAACGTCTTGGGTTTCGTCAAAGAGGTAGGGGAAGTTCAGAGCGTGTGCGCGGGCAAACCGCTGCATGTTATCGAAGCTGTCGTCTGGGACGATGCCTGGGTCGTTGCTGTTGATGCCGATGAGGAGGACGCCTTTATCCTTGTACGTATCTTGGAGGGTTTTGAG
Organism: Candidatus Woesearchaeota archaeon; assembly: GCA_003694805.1. Taxonomy (NCBI): domain Archaea; kingdom Nanobdellati; phylum Candidatus Woesearchaeota; species Candidatus Woesearchaeota archaeon. The sequence continues at coordinate 54,183 of RFJU01000131.1, forward strand.
GGTTTCGATTTTGGGGAGGACGTAGGGGCAGTGGTTGCAGATGAAGATGATGAGGAACGCGTTGCCTTCGAGCTCGCTGAGCGTGTAGGTTTTTCCGTCGACGCCTTTGAGGGAGAAGTCCGGTGCCTTCTCGCCGATGGCAAGTTTTTGTTGCGATTGGAGGAGTACCATGGTAGCAAGCAGGTTGTGTCGTTCTGGTCCTTGCTGGCCGTGGTGTTTAATAAAGGTTTCCCAGGCGCCGCGGGAGAAACATTTATAAACCCTTTTTGTTGGTCTCGTCTTGTAATGGTAGGGGTGAGTTTTCGTTCGCTTCAGAGGGTGCCGCTCTTGGTGGTGTTCTTTGCTCTCGTGCTAGTCCTTGGAGGGGGTTTGTTCGCTTTTTTGGCACTCGCCAGGCCTACTTCGTGCGAGCCTGTTTGTGATGCGTTTGATGTTTGTACGAGTGGCACAAGCCCGGGTCCTTGCGAGGCGAGTTCATGTGCTCCTGGTGAGACGTGTTTAGAAAAGTACTGCAGTGGCTGTTCTGGAGCGACCGATCCTACGTCTCCTTCCTGCACAGGGGGCGTGTTTCACTCGTGTGAGCCAGCGTGTAGCTCGTGGGATGTGAACAGCGCGGGCGTTTGTTGCGGGGATGATCCTGGCGAGGCGGGGCCGTTTTCCGAGCCGGAAGGGGCTGACGTGTCGTATTGTTTTGATGGGAACGATAATGATTGTAACGGATATGTTGATTGCGATGATACTGCTTGCTTCGGCGCGAGTGCCGATGTTGAGTTCACGGATACGGGGTCGTCGTGGGTCGCGCCGGGAGGAATGGTTCCGTACAGTGATGGCAATACGGGTCGCGTTGATAATACGCCGTGCGATGCGTACGATATCGGGGCGAAGCAGGCGTATTTCCTGGCGTCGGAGGGTGTGCGCTACGACGCGACGTGGGAGAGAAAAGATGAAACATGCGAGAAAAGAGTTCTGGGTGAATGGACTGACGTAGGAACAAATTCATTTTGCAAGACGCATATTGTTGATGAAGGCGGCAGCGAGGTTGCGACCATTGAAACGCAGACGGGGTGCCCGACAGGCTCAAGTGTGCGAAACCCAAAAGATGAGTGGCACGACCAAGGCGACGCGACGGTGGATTGGCATCATTTGGAGACGAGGTCGTGTCCTTCCTGCTCTCCTGCTAGCGAGATTTGCGACTACGCAGATAATGACTGTGATAACGAGGTGGATGAGGGGTTCAACGCAGGGGATAGTTGTGGCGGTCCGGGATGTGTTCTTGACTGTCTCAGCGATGGTTCCGGGACGCAGTGCGTGCTCAACACGACGTGGGCACCGCCGGACGCGACCGAGACGAATTGTGGTGACGGCATTGACAACGACTGCGACGGGAGTCTTGACTGTGCAGATAGTGACTGCGACTACCAGGTAGTGCCTAAGTCGTCAACAGGTGAGACGTGGACGCCGCCTGCAGGGAATACGGGATGGGTGCGAGTGAAGTACACGGAGAGGGGAGTCGCGCATGAAATTTTTTACGCGAGTGTTGATGCTACGAAAACGTACGCGTCTGAACTTGATCGTTCCTGCCAGCAAGTGAAGTGCGACCCGGGGCCTCCCCTTGCTCAGTACGGCTTGAGTGGTAGGCAAAACCTCTTCTTGGTTGAGGACGGGGCGGATGTTGCTTCAGATAGATCGCTTTGTCGGTGTGAGGGCTTTGCTTCCGAAGCGGGGTGCGAGGATGGGCAGATGTGCACTTCAAGTTCTGATGGGCAAGCAAGAACGCGTGTCGATGCAACGTGGGAATGGGAGGAGGAAGTTGGCGATCCGGGTTGCGGGTCGTGCTCGGCTGAAGTGTGTGATGGTCTTGACAACGATTGTGATGGCGTTGTGGACAACGGTTTTGATCCTGAATCATGCAGACCGCTCTGCGAGTATCAGGGTTTTCAGTGGACGAACAATGGGGGCTCGTTAAATTGTTGTGGGAACGATGCGGGCGAGGATAATCCCTTCGAGGGTGTTGAGTCATTGTGTTTTGACGGAAATGACAACGACTGCGATGGCAACATTGATTGTAACGACAATGACTGCGCCGGGTTTGGTGGAACGTCGGTGGAGAATAGCGTGTCCGGGCGGGATTCATGGTCTGCCCCTGGCAATGTCTCGAACCTCGCCCGGGCGGAGCAGTCTTCGGGGAGCAGCTTGGTTGAGTTCGCGCCGCGTGGCGGTGAAACGTACAACACCGTTATTCGTACGAAGACGAGTATTGTGCCTGTGACATTTGGCTCGTGCGGTGGCAGCGCGGGAGTGGGCAGCGTTGGGTGCGCGCCTTACGAGCAGCAGTTCTATGAAGTGCGCGACTCGTTAGGTAACGTGATCGGGACAGATCGCGTCGGGGAAACGTGCAGAGCATCGTGTGGTACGGCTTTCGGTGCTGACAGTTGTGGAAGCCATATTCCGGGGTGTGAATCGCAGGCTGGCGAGTCTGAGAGTGATGAGTTGTCTGACTGGACGTGGGAAGAATCAGCGGGGGACGCGTGTTCTTGCGAAGACAATGATGGTGACGGCGTGAACGCCACGGGAGGGTCGTGCGGCCCTATTGACTGCGACGACAACGACGCCAGCGTCAGCTCGACCATCACGTGCACGGACTACAACACCTGCACCGACACGAGCATGTGCACCACGTCCTGCCCTGCAGCGCCCGCCGAGATTTGCGATGACGGCGTTGACAACGACTGCGACGGGTTGGCTGATTGTCGTGATAGTGATTGTGCCGGTCCGGACAACGATGGTGATTTGTACTTTTCCTCTTCAAGCAGTTCTGCTTGCCCCGTGGATTGCAACGATTCGGACCCGAACAACTATCCGGGGAACGTCGAGGTTTGCAGTGACGGGGCGGATAACGACTGTGATGGCTTCGTTGACGAGGCGGACAGCGCGTGCGTGATTAATTTGACGCTTGCGCCGAGCCCTGCCAACCCTGCAACGACGGTGACTGCGACGGTTGAGGCGTTCGATGGCGTGTTCCAGACGGGCTCGTACCGGGTGAGCGTGTGCGATTATCAAGGATGTGACCTGAGCGATCCGACCGGGTGCGTGGCGGGGAGTGCTATTGATCCGAGCTGCGATCGCCTGGACGCGAACGGCCTTGCGAGTGTGGCGTGTTCGTTCACTGCGCCGGGAATCGGGGCGGGTTACGGTTATTACGCGTGCGTTGGCGAAAATGCGGATCAGGAGCTCTTGGATGTTGTTGGTGGGGGGCATTGTGGCCTTGGCAGTTCCCACGCTGAGGATGATGAGGTCTCTCCTGCCGAGTTCTTTCACGAGTGCGACGCGTCGGAGGAGGGGGGTGATTGTTCGGGCGTGACGGATTGCAATTCGTATAATTATTCTTCGTGCTCGTCGTGCAGGGTGGAGAGCAGTTCCGGCTCGAGCAGGCTGTATTTCTCGTGTGATGATTACTGGTGTAGCGGCCTTGAGGCGGATAGCTCTGCAGGGTGCCAGGATTCAGGAAGCGACTGGTTCCCTCTTGACGAGGTTTGTGACCTTGTCCGCGCTAATGATTCTTCTGCAGGTCCTGCGTTGGGGCGGGGCTTTTGTGGGTATAACTGGTGCAGCCCGCCTTCAGAGAACGTGGCGTATCTTTGTCACGTGAACGCGTCGGGCTCGCCGGTGTGGACGCCGAATGCGTCTTTGCCCTTGACAGCTGAGGCTGGCGTTCTTGGTGGCGATGCTCAGTGTAGTGACGGGTTCGATAACGACTGTGATGGGCTTATTGACTGCGATGATGATGGGTGCGATTGTGAGGGAGATAATAATCAGGTGACATGCGAAGATTTGGGTTTTCAGTGGGATGCTTCGCGGTCTCCTCCTGAGCGGCGGTGCTGTGGGGATGAGCAGAATGCGTCATGGCATGAGGACGACCCGTTCGGCGTTAGCGAGGCGGGGCTTTGCGGTGATGGGCGTGATAATGATTGTGATAATGAGAATGATTGGGATACGCTTGATCGTGACACGGGCGATGGGTGGGATAGCGCGGGGGTTCACGGGGACAACGATTGTGCGGTGAGCATTGTACGTTTCTCGGCGCCTAATTCCTCAGAGGCGGGAACGCCCTTTGTCGTGAATTGTACCGTGAACAGCCCCGGAGAGTTCAACAGCGTTCACGTCGTGCTTGACGAGAATGAGGATGGCGAGTTTAACCTCTCAAAAGGGGACGTGCTCTGCCCGTTCATGCAGTGGCTTGCCGCGACCCCCACCGTCGCGCAGTTCAATTGCTCGTCCTCGTTGCCGAGTGGTTCGTATGCGAGGACGCAGTGCTTCGTGAACACCAGCAGGAGTTACGACGCGACGGGGCCGCTTCAGAACAGCACACTCCTGACCGGTTGTTTTGACAACGATGGTGACGGGTACCAAGGGTATGATCCTTTAGGATGCCCGAGCGGCGATGATTGTAACGATGCTGATGTGAGCGTTCACCCGGGAGGTTTGGAGATTTGCGAGGATGGTGTTGATAGCAACTGCAACGGGAATGATGATGAGGCGTGTCCGTTGCCCCTTGTTTTCCGTGTTGATTTCGAGACGAATGTGTTCGATACGGCGCCGACGTGGGAGCCGTTCAACGTGAGTGATTACGGAGCGGTGCCGGGTTGGTGGTACGGGTGGCAAGACAGCGTGGGCGACGGAGTCACGAGCAGTGACGCTTCCTTGCCCGTGTGGGGGTCTTTGCTTGGCGACCACCATGATGTGAATGGTGTTTGGGATGCTGACGTTCCTGAGAAGACAGGCTATACTGTGAACGTGTATACTGGCGACGCGTCTCTTGATTCTGGTTTGTTTGATGTGTATGCTGAAGGCTTCTTGAAGTTATTTGATGTGCAGAGCGGGGCGGGAGAGTACAAAGTGGAAACGTTTGAAACGAATGTGACTGACGGCACGCTCTCCTTGCAGTTTGTCGTGAATGGCGATCGCGGGCTCGTGAGTGGCGTGGAGGTGTTCTACACGGCGTGTGACTTTGACATGGACGAGGATAATCACTCTGGCGCCTCATGTGGCGGGAATGATTGTGATGATACAAACCCGTTCCGTTCGAGCTTGAGTACGAACCCGTACTGTGATTGTAATGACGCCGCGCCGTACCAAGACGTGCAGAGCGAGTCTGCGTTCGGGTGTGATGGCATTGACAATGATTGCGATGGAGAGGTTGATGAAGGCGTTGGCGGTTGCTTTGGAACGTTGGAAGGGTATGTTTTGAATCAGTTTGGTGTCGGGATTGAGCAAGCACTGGTTACTGCACAAAAGCAAGGCGTTCCCGATAGGAATACTGAGAGTGATGTTAGCGGGTTTTATTCCATGTCACTTTCGTCCGGGAACTACGTCGCGAGTGCACGCAAGTTCGGGTTCATGCCTGACACTGCACCGGTAAGTATCGTGACGGGTTCGACAACCTATCAGAACTTTACGTTGTTGAATGGGTCGTGCACGGCTGATTGCACGAATTGGGAGGGGCGCTGTGACACGTCGTGTGAGGGGTATGTTGATCCCGCAACCGGGGACACGTGCCATTTCTATGATGAGAAAGTAGAGGCGCTCTGCGAAGGCAAGCTTCTTGGAACGGATGTGTTTTACGGTACGGGGAGTGATGATCGTGATTTGTTTGTGACGTGTTGTGAGGGAGGCCCTGGCGGTGGCGCGCCGCGGGAGTTGAGGCGCCCGCTTCTCGATGTTGAGGGCAATATGAAGCACTTGGTGAGAAGAACGATTACGTCAAGGTGCGGGGCTCAGCCGTGCAAGGTTATTGTTTTCACGTGGGAGTAATCGAGCATGGTAGGTTTAGGGGGTTTTGTTGCTTCGTGCACAAAAGCTTTTTAAGGTGTGCGTAGTTCCTCATAACAATTGTTAAGATGGCAGGGTTGCGGTTGCTGGTTCGTACGCACAGCAACACAGCCCTCATTCCCGATTACGGCGTGGTGCGTTACGCATTGAAAAGTAGTAGGTGAAGAGCATGGATCGTGTGGAAAAGAACGCTGAAGGCGAAGGGCATGAGCAGGAAATGAGTAAGCAGAAGCGTATTAGGAAGGAGATGACTATCGGGGAGGTTGTGCAGCGTTACCCTTCTGCTGCAGAAGTGTTGATGCGTGAGGGCATTCACTGTGTTGGTTGTGGTGTTGCTCAGTTTGAAACAATCGAGCAGGGGTTGCTTGGTCATGGCTTGACGCCTGATGAGGTTGATGAGCTTGTGGAAGAGCTCAATAACGCTATTCCTGAGGAGGCAGGGGATCCTGAGAAGATTGTCATCACTGAAGTTGCTGCGAGGAAGCTCAAGGATATCCTTGAGGCGCAGGGGAAGAAAGGAGGGGGCCTGCGTATTGCAGTGCAGCCTGGAGGGTGTGCGGGGATGTCCTATCATTTTGATATTGAGGATCACGAGCAAGAGGGCGATGTGGTTTTTGATGTGGGCGGCGTTCGTTTCTTCATTGATGCTGAGAGTGCAAAGCTGCTTCGCGGGGCGAAGGTGGATTATGTTGATGCGCTTCAGGGTGCAGGGTTTAAGATTACCAATCCAAACGCGCAGTCGACGTGCGGTTGCGGGCAGTCTTTTTCTTGAGGGGATGGCGCGTCGTTCCTCGTGGGTGTGCCCTGTCTCGGGTTCTTTTTCGGGCCGCGTTATTTTTTGGTTTGTGGGTGCGGGAGTAAAAAAACGACTTTCAAAATTTTGTTTTGATGATTGAAAGGAAATTTTTAAATAAAGGGGGTGTTGGCACGTGATAGTGCAGTGGTGTTTTTTTGATGAGTCAGAAGAAGCGAACAAAAAAGCGAAGGGAAGACGTCGCGGTAAAAACAGTTGAAGGAGGGGGGAAAGGAGGCAGCGCGGCTGCTAAGACGCGCTGGTCGGCGCGTTTCGCGGTGCGCCTTGCCCTGCTCGTGCTCATCATAGGCCTCCTTTTCTGGGCCAGGACAAGCCCTGCTGCGCAGTTGCTTTCGCTCTCAGAACTGAAGGATCAGCGAGGCGCTCTTCTCGCTCAGGTTGACGATCATTACGTGTCCTCTGTTGTGATTTTCGTCGTTGTCTACATCGCAGTTGTTGCGCTTTCCATCCCGGCCGCTGCGGTTTTGACGCTTCTTGCCGGATTCCTTTTCGGGACAATTCTTGGCGCCGTGTACGTCAATGTTGCCGCTACGGCAGGGGCGGGGATTGTCTTCTTAGTTGCTCGCTACCTGCTCGGCTCCTGGGTGCAGGAGCGTTATGGAGAGCGGCTTCGCGCGTTCAATGAAGAGTTGCGCGTGCACGGTCATCGGTATTTGCTCACGCTCAGGCTCATTCCTGTCATTCCTTTTTGGCTTATTAATTTGCTCGCTGCCATGACGAAGGTGCCCTTTCGCACGTTTTTGTGGACGACATCGCTTGGTATTTTGCCGGGTTCGCTCGTGTACGCTTATGCAGGCCGCCAGTTTGGCTCGTTGGATTCGCTCGCTGGCTTGCTCTCGCCGGGCGTCGTAACCGCGTTTTGCTTGTTGGCGCTCTTGAGTGCTCTGCCCCTCTTGCGAGAAAAGTTTTTGCATAAAAAAGCTGGTGGAAGGAGGAGGTGATGGTTGATGGGCTATGTTTTGGTCGCTCCGGTGGGGGATAATCCTCGGGCGTTGTTTGTGGGGATGAAAGAGTTTCCTACAACAAAGGCTGTGCTGATAGCGCCGCCGGCGCGGTACGGCCGGGCAAAAAAGCTCAAGAAGCAACTTGAGCAGTTTACTGTCCCGACGGAGATTATTGAAATAAGGGGTAGTGTCATGGAGGAAATGTTTCGCGTTTTTGGCGCGCTGTGCGAGAAGTACTTGGCAGAAGAGGTGATTGTAAACGTTGCGACGGGCGATAGGATGAGCACGTGCGCAGCGTTGAGTGCGTCGTACGCTAATGGGCTTCGCGCGTTCGGAGTTGAAGGCGACTCGGTCATGGTCTTGCCGATCTTGCGACTTTCTTACTACCGGGAGCTGAGTGAACGAAAGCTCAGGATTTTGCAGGCGCTCGATGCAAACCGGTGGACGTCTTTGCAGCAGCTCAGCAAGGCGTTAGGCATGTCTGCCGCCTTGGTTTCCTATCATTTGAACGGGAATTATAAGTATCTCGGCTTGCGGCAGCACCGCCTCGTTGAGGTGAAAGAAGAGCATCAGCAACTGATGGTTCGGCTTTCCCAGATGGGCGTTTTGCTCTTGAAAGGGTACGTTGCGCAGAAGAATAATCGATAACGCGGAAAAAAAAGTGGCATAGTGTAACGGGCGGATGAGTGCCTGGCACGTTCGCAAGCAAAAAAAGGAAGGCTTATAAAACAACGTTTGTGTTATGGTGGTGGTATGGGATCATGGTTGAAGGGATCGTGGTGGCTGGTGTTCGGAAGTGTTCTCGTGCTTGCACTGCTCTCTGCGTGTTCAAGAAGCGTGGAGGAGGGTGGTGTGGCGAAGGTCGTGGTTCGGCAAGTGTTGACGGTGTGCCCGTCAAGGCTTGGTTTCTTGGATGTTGAGCGTTGTGAAACGTGGGTGTTGGTTGATTCGCGGGAGGCGCGGCTCGGGTTCCCCTTGGGTTCGGTGAATGCGTCTTCGCTCAACGTGTCCGTTAATGAATCGCTCTTGGCGAACGTAACAAAGCAAGAACCCTTCGTGCTTTCTTGGAATGGCGTTTCCAGCGTGTTTGTCGCCCCGCTCAAGAGAGAAGATGGTGAGCGTTTATGCTCTGCGTACGGTTATGATTCTGCGCCGTTAACGCTTCCTTTCGGGTTTTGCGACCTTCTCTTGTATGAAGCGTTTGAGAAGCAGCCTTGGAAGGAGTTCCCGGCGAGTGCGTGCGGTGGTAGCGTGAGTGAGGAGTGTCTTTTGCGGCATGCTGAGCGCATACCTGACGCGGATCGCAAGCTCGCCATGTGTGACACGTTTCCTGACGCGTTTCAAACGGCGCGTTTGCATTGCTTTGGGAATTATTTCGAGTCGCTTAAGTTGCGGGGGACGTTTGTTTTGCGCGAAGAAGCGTGCAAGGGCGTTGTGCATCGCCAGGATTGTTTTGATGCGTATTATTTTTACGCTCCCGCGTGTGGCTTGATTAAGACGGGGTGGTTGAGTCTGCAGTGCGAGCGAACATACAGCTTCACGGAAGACAAGGCAAGGAGCTTTAACAATGAATGTTTGTTCTTGCTCGAGGATGGACAGCTCAAGGGCGCCCTTGCCGCGTGCAATAAGGCGTTGGATTTGAGCGAAGGAAGGGAAGGGTTTATTTGGGACTCGAAAGGGCAAGTGCTTGAGGCGTTGGGGAGGCTTGACGAAGCAAGGCAAGTGTACGAGGTTGCTTTGCGGTTAGATCCTCGTTTGCATGAGACAAGAGAACGGCTTGATCGGCTTCAGGATTGAAGGAGGAAAACTGGCATGTTTGTGTTCGAAGCGTGTTTGATTGGTTAAGAAGGAGGTGGTGCGCGTATGGCTGTTGAAGAAAGATCGGTGTTTTTTATTTCGTTGGTTGCCGTTGTCGCCTTGGTTTTTCTTGGCGTCCTGAGTTTTGGCGCTGGAAGGGCGGGGTTGCCCGCAGTTGGTTTTGCTGCCGGGGGGGATGACGATGAAGATTGCGGGTGTGATGACGCATTTAAGCAGTGTATTCGTGGCTGTGGCGATTGGAACAATCCGGGGTACGCTTCTTGTGGGAAGCGTTGCATTGATACGCACGAGCAGTGTTTTATTTGGTGTATGATTGGACAAGGAAATCTTGATTTGGGTATTGACGATATGGAGCCGGATACTGATGATGATGGTATTGGCTATGGCGGGTGAGGGGTTGTTCCTGTGCGGGGCGTTATGCTGTTGTTGATTCGACCATGATGCACATGCCGTGAATGGCGTCTATGCCTTGTTTTTTGCAGAACGAGAGGGCTTCGGCGCTTTCGCTTCCGGGTTGGAACCACGCCTTGCGTATGCCTTGTTTTGCAGCTTGGTGCAGTACGTCGAGCGCGATGGGCGGGGGGACAACAAAGACGACGACGTCGATCGTTCCCGGGTAGTCTTTCAGTGTTTTGTATGCGGGGATGCCGTCAACGTCTGGTGCGTTGGGATTGACGGGGATGGCGAGGTAGCCTGCTTGTTTGAGGGTGTGGAAAACCTTGTAGCCGTATTTTTCTTTGTTCGGCGTCGCTCCTATTACTGCATAGATGTTCTTTTTGTCGAGGAAATGTTTGAGGTCCTGGTCAGGATGCATGTCAAGTAGGGGCGCCGTGTCTTGGAGCAGGTTTTGCTCCTCAACGATGTCAGGGCGTCGTCTTTTATGGTGTGTGTTTGAGGGGGTGTTTGTATAGGTTGGTTTATAGGGTAGTTTATAGGTTGGCCTCGATGAATTGTTTGAGTTCTGCTTCGGGGCGCATTCCCACGCTTTTTGCGACTGGTTCGCCGTTCTTAATGATGAAGAGGGTGGGTATGCCTTGGACGCCGAAGGTTTGCGGGAGGCTTTGTTCTTCATCTACATTGCACTTGGCAAACTTCATTTTGCCTGCGTATTCTTCGCTGAGTTTCTCAAAGACTGGAGCCATCATTTTGCAGGGGCCGCACCAGGGCGCCCAGAAGTCGATGATGACGGGCTTGTCGCTGTTTTTGACTTCTTGTTCGTAATTTTCCGCGGTTAAGTTGACGATTGCCATTGGGGTTTGTTCCTCCTTTTTCTCTTGGGTTGCGGGGTTTCACCCTGCTTTTTTTGAATAAACCCTTCTTTCTTTTTAAATGCTTCTTTAAACAGCTCAAAACTGCTCTTTTTTTGCAGGACTGCAGGGGCGGGTCTTTTGCTTCCGTTTTGCGTTGTGCGGATGTTATACGGCGATGAGGAGGTATGCATCAACGAGCACCAGCGTCCAGAAAAGCACGTGTTCTGTGGTTTTCCCGACTCGGACCGGCCCCTTGAGCCGGAGCGTGCTGGGAAAGAAGGGTCTCACGCCGCGGGGGGTTATGGCTTCGGAGAAAATGTGGGAGAGATAGCCGAGGAGGAAGAAAAGGGCGGCTCCTTGCCGTGGTGCGATGCCGTAGAGGAGGATGGTGAAGAACACGGCGAAGAGGACGGAGTGGAAGACGCCGCGGTGGGGGAAGAGCCACGCAATAATTTTTGCTTTCCTGCCGAGGGCGCTCTTGTGTTCGTCAAGGTCTGGCAGGAGGGCGCCGAGAAAGAGGGCGATCGTGCCAAGAATGCCTATGCGGATTCCTGTCATGTGCTCAACGAGGAGGCCGAAGAAGAGGGCGATGGCGAGATGGGTTTTTCCAAGCATGGTCTGACTGTTCAGGCGTTTTTCCTTTTTTATCTCTTTATTTTTTTATCTTTTTGTGTTTCTGGGTGTTCTTTTTTGAGTTCTTTCAAGTGAGGGAGCGTTGTTGGTCAGGGTTGACAAGAGCGTATTTCTCCCATGCGAGGGGGAAAGTGTTATAAACTCGCCGGTTTCCCTCGTGCCGAGCCACAAGAGGTTGTTGTATGGAAGAAAACACAGGTGCAGTTGGGAAGAAGCGATTGCGTGTCGTCAGTGCGAAGGTTCTTGTCGGGCCTGGCGGATCCGTTTCGAGGCAGGTCACGCTGAAGTCTTCCCTGGAGACGCCTATCTTCGAGTATGGTCGAGGAAGCGGGGACGACAGCGGTCGTGGCAGGGTCCGTAGTTGGTCGTATGTTATTCAGCAAAGCGGCGCTTCATCCAACTACTTGCGTGTTCTTCAAGAAAACGAAATGGGTGTTTGTGAGGTGGCCAGGACTGTTCCTCGCCGGGCTGCTCACGGATTGTCCTCCTTAGTTAACGAATTATTTGAGAACGTTGCGAATGTTACTCATCATTATCAGGACACGAGGCATCCTGACGGCCCGCATCCTGACGGCCCTTTAGTTGAGGAGCAGTCGCCGTACATACGAGAGGACGAGCTGAGACGGGAGTTGACCAGGCACGGCTTTTACGAAACGTAGCGTCGTTCGAAGAACTGCGCGTTGAGATGTCTTGCGTGTCGTGCTGATTTTTTTGGCGTCTTCAGCAAGCGCCACAGCAGAAGCGCCCTTCGCGTTTTTAGTCGAGATCTTCTAAGTCTTCCAGGCTGAGAAGGTCTTCTTCAAAGGCTTCTTCGTCCTCTTCTTGTTGTGTCGTTGGGGAAGGAGCGTCGGCGGATGTGTCCTTGGCGGTGTTTATTTGCTCTGCCTCGATGTTTTCCGGGTTCTCTACTTCGGCTTCATTGGCTGCTTCCTGGTCGAGTCCGCTCGGTTTTTCTTGAGGGCCTGCCTCGTTGCTTGCGCTCCTTTCTTGTTCTGCTTCGATGAGGGCGAGTTCTTCTTTGGGAGACACGTTGGGGAAGACGAGGTTCGCGACGAACTCTGTTCGGTCAAACATGGTGTTGTGTTGCGCTTTTCCAACAAGTTTGATGATGGTGCCGAGAAGGTCGGTCTTGACAGCTTCGAACTCGTGGGGGGCTTCTTTGTAGGCAAGGATTTCTTCGTGGGTTTTGCCGAGGAGTTTTTGGACTTGGTTTTGCCAGAGAACGACTTGCATATTCGCGGTTCCGTCATCGAGGTAGAGGTTGAGGACGTAGCTCGTGTTGGGCGTGATGGGTCCGTGCACGTCGCACACGGCGCCTTTGGCGTCTGCTCTGACACGCTTGCCGCATTGAGGGCACTTGTCGAAGAATCGGGGGCTGAATACTTGGACGATGGTGCCGAGTACTTCGACTTGCTCTTCTCCGGGCGTGAGTTCGCCGAGGTGTTTGCGCTTTGGCTTTTGGATGATGTCGTCGGGGTTGACGTTGAGTGGGTTGATGGTTAGCGTGCTTGAGTCGCTAAGGTGGACTTCTGCCCTGCCGTTATTGTCTCGTACGGTGGCGCCTTTGATGAGCACGACGGTTCCTTCGTGGAGCTGGTTGAGGTGGTCTGCTTGCTTGTTCCAGAGGACGACCCGGGTCGTTCCTGTTCCGTCGTTGAGAATGAAGTTCGCTACTTTCCCTTCTTTCCCGTCTTTGTTGAAGGTTCGTTGTTCGAACACGCGTGAAACCTTTCCGAGAAGTTCTACGGCGCGCATGCCTGGGAGGAGGTCTTTGATGGAGAGTTTTCCCCGCGGGGGTACTTCAATGACTTTGACGCCGAGTTCGTTGGCTATGATGTGCGCTGCGCCTTCTTTGGAGATGAGGCCGCTGAGTTGGTCGAGCTTTTCTTTAATGCGTTCCTCAAGCTCTTCTCGCGATATGCCTTGCTGCTCCTGTATTTTTTGGAGAATGGTTTCGTAGGGTACTTCAATCATGCTCGTGATGTACCAAGCACGGCTGCGGTGATGTTGCAGTTCTGCCTCGTGCTCCTGTGTTCGATGTGATTCTTGGGTTCAGGGCCAGTTTTATATGTTTTGCGCTCAAGAATGCGGGGAGGTGATTTCCTGTGTTTTCCGAGCGAGGAAGGCGTTATTGCGTGCATTCGAGGGGTTCTGGCTGGAAGAGCGAGGTGTTTTGTTGGATGATGTGGTCGGGGGTTTTCCACTGGTTCTGACCTTTAGGAGGCAGGTAGAGGGCGAAGGGGATTCTCACAGGGGGTGTTGCGAGCGTTGTGTTTTGGCAAACGTAGGGTATGGGCTCTGCGAGAGGAAGCTCTGCACAGAAGGTGTAGTAGCGTTTTTCTTGATTACAGAGCGGTATTGCTCCTTGTTTTTGTGTGTTGTTAAGGAGTGTTTCGTCGAGGATTTCGCCGGTGACGTAGTCAAAGAAGGCGCCTTGGGGGTTTTGGAAGATGCCAAGGTATTGGCTTCCTTGCTCACAAAAGGGGGAGGCGAACTTGTCCAAGACGTTGCCGACGCCGAGTGCTCCGGCAAAATTTGCTAGGGATCCGATGCCGCTTTGGCTTGCTGCTTGGTCTTTGTTGCATGCGTTGAGTTGTTGGAGGAGCGTGATGGTCGGGTGTTGCGTGTTAGGAAGGAATTTTCCGAGCACGTAGCGTGGCGTGGAGTTTTTGTAGAGGAGGAGTGTCGGGTACGGGTCTCTGAGGGTTCTTGTGTTGTTGCTTGCAAGGTCTTGTGCGGCGAGGAAGGGTTCTGGCGTGGAGGCGTTTATGGTGCTCCAAAGGGTGGCTTCTTTGAGGTTTGGTCTTTGTGTTTCGTCTTCTGCGTTGGCGAATTGGGTTGTGAGGGCGACATCGTAGATGATTGTTGTTTTGTTGATGAGTTGGACGTGGCCGTCCGGGGTGAGTCGTATGGCTGTGCCTGGTGGAGGGGGCGGGAGGCGTGTTGTTTGCGGGTCGCAGAGGCAGCCTTGGTTTGGCTGGGCGTGGCAGTCCGCAAGCGCTTCCACGACCGTGGCGAAGGCGGAGAGGCGGTCGTTGTTCGGGCAAGCGCCTCTTGTTATTGTTCCTGGGCCTTGGTAGTGGTTGATCCTGTCTTCAACGCAGGATTGGATGTTTGCGCCGTTCTCTGTTGCACAGCGCTCCGTTGTTGCTTTCGCCCAGGCAATAAGGGAGGTGAAGCTGGTGAAGTTGAAGGGGAGGGTGGTTGTTGCGTTGGGTACGAAGGTCAAGGTGCCGAAGACTCGTTCGGACGGCGTTGGCGGGGTTTTCTTGGTTGGATCTTGCGTGGCGAGGAGGGCGTCTCCCCCCCATGCGGAGAGGTAGGCCATGACTTTTTCTACGTAGTCGGGGTCGCCGACGGTTTTTCCGTTTCTTTCGCAGTACCAGCCGTTGTAGCCGCGCAGAGTGGCTTGCCAGCCTGTGTAGGTGAGCCACTTGTCGTGGTTGGGGTTGCCGCGTGGGCAGTACTGTTGGGCTTTGCTCTTGCTGATGCCGTTCGAGAAGATGTTTCGTTTTTGTTTCAGGATGGCTACGCCGCAGCAGATGTTTTTTTGGACATCGAAGAGTTCTTCGGGGGTGGTGATTTTGCATGCTTGCTGGCATTCGGGGAGTGATTTATCGTTTATCATCATGAGGCCTCGGTCCGTAGAATCTTTATTGTACCCTATGGCGTTCTTGTCGCCTTTGCTTTCTACAGTGATGATGGCGAGGACGAGGCTGGCGGGGAGGTCGGTGAAGTCGTGCAGGGTTTTTGCGTTCTCAATTGCGTTTAGAATGGTATTCATGCCGATGGCTTCAAGGTTCTTCTTGGTTGCTTCAAAGTTTTTTTGCTGGGAGGGGGTGAGGAGCTGTCTGGCTTGAGTGGTGCTGATGCCTTGGGAGAGGGCTGCTTGCGGCGCGGTTGGGAATGCGAGGGTGTTGATGGTGTGTTTGTTCCAGTACGGTGCGCATTCTTGGGCAAGGACGGGGTCGTCGGGGCTGATGCTGTAGGGGTTTTTGCTGTACTTAGCGCAGCTGCGCGCGCTGGCTCCTCTTTGTAATCGTTTGAATTCTTCGGGTTTGAGAAAGCAGAGGGGGTTGACGCCTTTGTCCGTTGCGGGCCCTGTTTGGGGGAGGTAGATGCTCCAGTGAAGGTGTTTTGCTTCGGAGTACCCGGTGTTGCCGACTTTTCCAACGAGGGCGGTGATTTCTTTGTGAAGGGGTGTGTCGCCTTTGTTGACGTTGTAGACGACGTCGTCGAGGTGGGCAAAGCGGGTGTAGAGGCCGTTGTCGTGTTTGGCGATGAGGGTGTTTCCGTAGCCGGTGCCATAGTCTGCGCATTTGTTTCGGCACGTTCGGGGGCAGGTGGTGTCGACGAGGGTGCAGTGGCAGGCATTGTTCCAATCGCCGCAGGAGTAGATGATGTCTGCGCTTGCTGGGAGGATGACGTTGTCTTCATTGTTAATGCCTGTTGCTGGATCTTTGAAGGGCATGCCGATGAGGTCGATGCCGTCGTGGAAGTCTCGTTGCCCGTTTTGGAGTGTTCGCTCGCCCCAGCAGGACGTGATAATAATTTTCCTTCCTGGGAGGGGCAAGAGGAGTGTTCGTATTGCAGTTGGATCTGCTGCGGGCGACGCTTCGAGTTGGTTGGCGAGGGTGATGGGGAGGTTGATGGTGTCGTTTCCTTCGAGGAGGAGGGTGAGAGGGTCGTCGTTTAGTTTTTTGAGGTTGTACGGGACGGCGCCAATGGCAGGGTGGGTGATGAGTGCCGTGTCGAGAAGGGGTTGGAGGGCGGTGGTAAGTGCGGGTAGCGGGTTCGGGTAGCACTCTTTGCCAGGGGCGGTCCAGAGTGGTACGAGGTAGGTTCCGCACGTCGTGTTGCGTGGTGTGAGGCTCGCGTTTGCTGTGTTGAAGAGGGCTTCTTGTGCTGTGAGGGTGAGTGCGCGCGTTAAGTAGTGGCGGAGGAGGCCTTCTTCTTGGATGGTGGCGGAGAGCGCGCTTTGCCTGAGGCCGAGGTACTCGTTGGTCGGGTTGGTGAATTTGCCAAGGACTAGGCCGAAGAGGAGGGCTACTGCGACGATGACGGTGATGTAGATGAAGAGGGGTATGAGGGGGATGGCGTCGCTGGTTCCTTTTTTGTTGGTTCTGGCGTTCATGGAATATTTCCTCATATGTTTTGGTTTGCGGTGAAGGAGATTCTTTTGAGTGTGACTCGGTACGTTGTTTGATTATATCCTAGCACTGGCGTTGTTGCTTGGGTGGTTAGATATTTTTTTGCTGCTAGTGCTTTGCTCTGTGCTGTAGAGGTTCCTGTGTAGATTTTGCTTCCTGCATGCGTAAATGCGCTGTCTTGGAGGAGCAGTTCCCCCGTTGTTGCTTTGGTAATTGTTAGTGTGAACTGTGCAGGTTTTGTTTGTTCGAGGACGAATCGTTTGAAGTGTTCCTTTGTCTGAGGAAATCCTGTGCCGAGTGTTGCTTCGTACGTGATGAGGTCTGCGATGTATTTCACGTAGGGTCGTGGAGGAGTTGTTACGGGTGTTTGAAGGAAGGCTTGGAGGTCGTAGCCTATCGTGTTGTCCGGGAATTCTGCCGCTGAGGAAGGGTTTTGCTTGGTGACTGTTGTTGCGGGGAGGAAGATGAAGATGAGAATGGCAATGAGAGCGATGCTTAGGATAACGAAGGCGTCAATAAGGCCTTCTCCTTGTTTTCTTGCGGGGCGGTGGTTGTTCGGATTACGAGTTTGTTGTTTCATGGGGGAGGAGTATGGTTATGCGCAGTGTTCCTGGCTTCCAGTGCGTTTCTTGTTCTTCCTTGTAGGTGATGGTGAAGTTGCGAAGGACCATAGTTGCGCCTCCGCGCCCTTTGATGGCGGCGAGGGCGGTTGGTTCGGTGCGGTTGTATCCTTTTTCGTTGATGTAGGCCGTCTTGATGCGTGTTTGGTTGGCGTCGAAGAGTTCGAGCTTTGCTGACACAGTGATTTCGCTTGGTTGTGGGTGTTGGTAGATGGTGTTGAGGTGGTTGTTGTCAAAGTGGTCAAGGATGATTCGTCCTGGTTGCGCCGTTCTCGTGAAGGGGTTTTGTGCTACGATGCCGTTGGGTGCATACATGACGCGCGTCCAGAGGGCTGTTGCTTCTGCTTGTCTTGAGTCAATGGTTTTGTCGGTGAGGTAGTAGGTGAGCGAGAGAATGATGCCTACCGTTACGAGAATGAAGATGAAGCGAAAGATAAGAATGGGTGCGTAGCTGATTTGTCCTCGTTTGTTGCGCAGTGGCTTCATCGCGAGTGGTTTCTGGCAGCGCGGCTTGTGTGTCTGGTTGGTCTTCATCTTCTTCTTTTTCGGCGATGATTCTTCTTTGGCGCGGTTGCGCGCTTAGGGGGGCGTGTTTTGGCGTTGTCGCGTCGAGGGGGGTGTTGTGGTGTAGGTGTAGATGTAGATGGTGTTGTTGGTTTTGTAGAGGGGGATGGTGGATGGTTTTGAGATGGAGGATTTGGCGACGGTCGTTGTCGGGCTGGTTGGGATGGCGTACTGTGTTGCTTCGCCTTTGGCGCTTGCTGCGTGTTTTGTTACGATGAGGGCGGTGGGGGTTGTGTTAAAGTCGTAGAGGACGTCTTTTCTGAGGTTGTCGTAGAGGTATTCCGCGTTGGCGTGGGTGGCGTGAAGGATGCTGATTGATGTGCCGATGTCCTGAGCGTAGTATCTTTGCCAGTAGTTGGACGCGTCTGCTGATTTGAGTACGATGGTGATGACGAGAATGAGGACGAATCCTCCGAAGAGCAGCTCAAAGAGGGTGAGGAACTTGAAGGCGGTCATGTCGCCTCGTTTTCCTGTAGTGGCGCGCATGGTTTCTCTCAGGACATTTGGCTTAAAAAGGTTGCTGTCGGGCGGGGTGTTTTGGCAGGGGTAGTGCTTGCGTGTTGTTGTGAGTGCGGCTTGGTGCGCTGACGTGGCGGGAGGGGCGACCGAAGCATGTTTTTTTGTTGTTCAAAAGGATTGTCTGGAGAAGCGAGTGTGGATTATGGCGTGGTGGTAAGAAGTGCTTCGTAGAGTTCGTCTTTGACAAGGCCGCGGTCTTCCGTGATGAAGTAGTAGGTGAGGCCGTTTTTGTATTTTTGTATTCTGACACGTTGGAACAGGGGGGGCGCGTTTGGTTTTTCTTCGATTGTGCCGGGTGTCGCGGAGCAAGATCCCCATGGGAAGTAGGCGACGTGTTCGAGGGTGTAGTTGTTGAGGGCTGGGTGGATGTGGACTGCTCCTGTGGAGGGGAAGTAGGGCGTTCCTATGTTGTTTTCTAGGAGCGGGTCTTGTGGCTGTGGCGCTGTGCTTCCTGGTGTGGTTTGCTGACTGCTTCGCATAAAGAAAACGGCGTTTGGAATGTTGACGCATTCAACAAGCCCTTCTTCTGATGGTGGTGTAGTGTGAGGGTTTCCAGGACTGGCAGGAACACCGTAGCGGCTTGCTTTGTAGAGGCAGAGACAGGAGCTGTTGATGCACTGGGAGGGCGCTTTGCGCTTGGCATTGTCGTCAAGCACGCCACAGATTTCTTCTTTGGGGCTTCCTACTTGGGGGATTCGGTTGAGGTTGAATCCGATGATGCCGTAGCCTTTCTTGGCAATAAGCGTGAAGGGGTCTGATTGGGCAACAGGGGCGGGGTTTCGTTCTAGCTCTTTTATGAGTGCTGCAAATCTTTCAAAGTTGTCTTTGACGTCTTTGTTAATATTTGCTCCTAGAATGCTTCTTGTGATCTTGTATGAGACGATGAAGAGGGTGATGAGGATGAGGGCGACGAGGACGAGTTTGGCAACGGGGATGAGGAGGAAGGTTGCTTGGCCTTTTTTGGAGTGTTTGGCGGCGGCGTTTCGTGCCATCCTCGGTGTGTGTTGCATGGTTGTGTCGTGTTGTTCACGCTGGCGGTGTTCAGGGCGTTGCTTTGGATGCGTTTTTGTTTTGCGGGCTTGGCGGAGGGTTCTTAGCGGCTGTTTTTTGTTGAGGCGCGCTTGCGGGTATGCAACAGACGGTTCCTTTGTCTGTGCAGGGCGCTGTTTCGTAAGCGATGCCGTTTGTGCAGTTGGTTTTATTCGTGCATGTTCCGTTGCCGATAAGGGGGTTGCCGCAGGAGACGGTGCTTGTTGTTCCTTTGAAGAGGGCAGGTAGTTTTTCATAAAGAAGGAGGATGAGGATGAAGAGGGTTACTGCTGTCAGGATGGCGAGGCCGAATTGGTGCCAAGCAAGTCCTTTCTTGTGTGTTCGTGTCATGGTGCTTTGGTCGGGTGTTGGGAAGGCGTGTTTTAGGTCAGGCTTGCAAGGGCGCCTTCGAGGAGGTCTGCAGTGCTGTAGAGGATTTGTGGGCTGACGTCGACGTTGCCTGCCCGGTCTTTTCCGCGAACGCATATGACGCGTACGTCGTCAAATCGGTAGTCAATGTATGTTTGCCTTGTTGTGAGCGGGTAGTTGGCGTCCTTTGTGGGGTCTGGGCAGTGGATGGATGCCTCCTTGCCAATAACGCCTTTCACAATGCTGGATGCGAAGTCTTTGATGTTGTCAAGGTAGGCGTACGTGTATTCTTGTACACAGCCGCTTTCGTCGTCTTGGCACGTTATTGCGAGGCGTTGTTGCAGGCCATCGAACTCCGTGAAGACGTAGGGAGGGTTGGTGTCGATGAAGATGGGGTTTTTTGAGAGGAGGATTATTGCTTGTTCTTGTCCGTCTTGTTGTTTTGTGGTTACTTTCACGGCGAGGAAGGTTCCTTTCGTGTCGTTGGTGACGGTGATGTCTGTTCGTTCTCCTTGGACGGGTCGTTCTTCGCTAATGGCGGTTGCGTCACGAAACACTGCGGAAAGTGATGCAGGGTTTGGTTGTTTGGCTATGGCTTGGAGGCATTCGACCCGGCTTTTGTCTTGGCATACAAGGGCTGATTGGTATTTCGTGCATCCTGCTTGCGAGGGGCAGGTGAGCGTGAAGGTTTCGCGTTGGGACCACTTGTTTGACCCTCCGACGAGTTGTATGGGTGTTTTGACGACGAGGTATGCCCTGACGACTCGGTCTTCTGCGGGTTTATATGGGCCTTCCCCGTCTTTGAGGAAGATGAATTCGATGCGGGTTTTGGTGTTTTCAAAGCTGTAGAGTTGCGAGGGAGGGATTTTGTGGTCGATGTTCCATGTTGTCTTGGTCGTGCCTGCCGTGTAGGTTTTCCGGTCGAGTTCTTGGTCGCCGAGAAGGTGGATGACGATGAGCTTTGAGGATGGTTGAGCGTTGGTTATCCTGATGGTGAAGGCGGGTTCCTTTCCTGTTGTGCTGTCAAGGCGCAGGGTTTTTCCGTCAAAGATCCTGTTGGTGGGGCTGGTCGGGTCGCCGAAGTAGACGTCTAGCGTGGAGGGCGATTGTTGTGTTTGTGTTTCATTTTCGCTGCTTTGTTCGCTCGAAGGGGGTTTTTTGCTGGTGTGGTTGATGGGGGAGGTGTTGGTTCCTGGTTTGGGGACGCAGCAGACCGTTCCTGGTTGCTCTTTTTTGCACGAGCTTGAGAGGGA
>RFJU01000132.1 GCA_003694805.1 Candidatus Woesearchaeota archaeon
CCACTTAAGAATGGATAACCTTCGAAAAATTTATATACAAAATACGCTTTTCGCCCATCTGAAAAAGCAAAAATCACAGGGAAAAACGCCCTTAACAAACCACAAACAACACAAGTAGTCCAGGACTGCACAAAAAAACCCACACGGAACGCTGAAAAATGAACCCGCCGCGTCAAACCAAGCAAGGCAAACGTTTTCTTCTCATCACTACCTTCATTATCACACTACTCCTCATCACTACCATCAATGCAGCAAACACCTCCGCCACCTGCTACCTTGTCACCAGCAAAGGTTTTTTCTACGATCCCCAATGCGACCGCATACCTGACTCAGCAACTGCCTGCGAGAGCGGGCACGGACTCATCCCGGACTACGACTGCGACCACGTCAATGACTGGAACGACAACTGCCCCTTCGTTTACAACCCCTATCAACTGGATTATGAAGGCGACGGCATTGGCGACGCCTGCGCAGGATTTGTCCCGCCGAGAACACACGCCCTCTTTTACACGCACTACCAAAACTTCATGCACGATTTCATGGAAGAATACGCGGGCCTGCTCGAGCGCTACGAACAAACACTCATCGCAGCAGCAAGCACTACCAGCCCAACCTTTCCTCTCCCAACACCGAACGAGGCGCAAAACTACCCGCCTCCCGAGCTCCAAGCACTGCAAGAGCAACTCAAATCACTCTTTCGCTCAGCAACCCTCAACGTCATCATTGACATCCTCGACGAACAAGATGCAATGCCCGGCGAAAGCGTTGTTTTTCCTATGAAACTCACCAACCAAGATACCAAACCACACACTGCCACCATCACCCTCTCCAACCTCTCTCCTCACGCGACCTTCCGTGTCGAGCCGAAAAGAACTATTACGCTCAAACCCCAAAGCACTACCTACGCTTCAGTTCACGTCGCACTTGACCACAACGCCCCCCTCGGCACGTATGAACCCGTCGTCTACCTGGATGTCGACGGCCAAAAAACCAGCGCACCCCTCCGTCTCAACGCTTATGAATACGCAAGCAAGGCAAGATACGACACGGCCACAGGCGCACAAGGCTTCCTAACCATCCTCGCAGCCATCTTCGTCTTCATCCTCATCATCATCGTCCTGCTACTCCTCCTCACAAGAAAAAAGAAAGAACCTGACATGCCAGAAGACATTGACGAATACCTCGCAAGGGAAGGACTCTAATACGCCATGCCATCGCCCCCGCAATCACTAAACATTCGCAAGAGCAAAAGGAAGGAGGGAAGCACAAACAAAATGCAAAAAACACAACACCACCAAGCCATCTGCACTCAAATGCAGAAGAAGCCTTCAGCATCCAAGACACTGCGCACCACGCTCCCACTTCCCCTCGCCCTCCTGCTCGCACTCACCCTCATCACGCCACTCGTATCCAGCACCATCGTCGTCAACTACCACTCAACAGGGTTTCAACTCACTAGTCCCAACGACCAAATCAAGATGTGCCAGTGCGCAGTCAAAACCGACTACGTAACCTTGGCCAATGAAGGAAGCTTTCCTGCAAGCTACTCCCTAACACTCCAATCAACCATTCCACCGGAACACATCAAACTAGGAAGCACAGAAGTCTTCCTCCAACCAGGCCAGGACGCAACCATCCCTGTCTATCTCACCGCAGCCTGCCCCGCACCAGAAGGGCGGCCAACACAACCCTCCGTTTTCCAAGAAGCATACACCATAACGGCAACGAGCAGCTTCGGCCGCCAACAAACCCTTGACAAACACGTCCTCGTAGGAACCTGCCAAAACATCCAACTCGCTGTTGAACAAACAAAGCCCGTTGTGAACCTCTGCGAAGCGCAAGAATACATCATACGCATCAAGAACGTCGCCACCTTCAAAGACGAGTTCAGCATCGACGCAGGACCGTACGACCAATACCTCACCATCCTCGGCCCCCGAAACGTCGTTCTCAACCCAGGTCAAGAAGTCTCCCTCCACGCAACACTAACCCTGCCATGCGATGCACAGGAAGGCACCTACGCGATACCGTTCACTGCCCGATCAATCAAGAACGGACTCGCAGGGACGGTAACAAAAGACCTCATTGTACAAAACCGCTTCGACCACTTCATCAAAGTCAACACGCAAGAAGCGTATTGCGGAAGAGAAGAAAGCGCCCTCCCTATCACGATAGGGAATATGAACACTCGAGAAAACACCTATCACATCACCCTTGACGGCCCGGACTTTGTCACCCTCGGGCAAGACACCCTCACCATCGGCGCGGGACATAGCGCAAGCGCCATTGCCACCCTCACACCCGGCAGGGAAGACTACGGAACCCACGAACTAACCATTACAGCGACCAGCGAGATAGGCCACGTCACAAAACAAAGAGTCGTTGAACTACTCATTAAACCCTGCTACGAGCACGAAATAACCTTCCTCGGAGAAAAAACAGAAGCGAGAACAACCCCCTTTGCTCAAGAAAAATACACCATCCCCCCTCAAGCCCCAACGGAGAACAACCAGGGGAGAAGCAAAGAAAACAAACGTGCAGAGAACAAACAACCAAGCAAGAACAACAACGGGAACGGAACCAGCGCAGCTTTCGCAGCAACATGCGGCGAACACACCTACACCATCAACGTACGAAATAACGGCCTCACAGAACAAACATTCAAACTCTCAAGGACAGGACCAAGCTGGGTCAAGCTCAAAGAAGACGAAGTCACCCTCGCCCCCTCAGAAAACGCAAACGTGGACCTCAAAGCGTTTGTTCCCTGCACCGGCGAGACGTACCCCTTCGCAATTACAGCAACCAATGAAGAAGCACCCGAGGCCAAAGAAACCATCACCCTCACCATAACCGCGCTCAGCAAAGAGGACGCCTACGGCATCACCATACTCAACGACCAACAAAGCATCACGCCAGAAACAAAATACCTCCCCCTCCTTCTCAAACACACAGGCATCCAAGGAGGAACGTACACGCTCACCCTCAAGAACGAATTCTTCACGCTCACGAACACTACCCTCACCATAGGGCCGGGAGAGGAAAAAACCGTCCTCCTCCAGACTGCCAAAGACCTTACCACCTACTTCCCAGGACGCTACTTAGGAGACCTCAGTCTCTTCATCACCGCCCCAGACGGGAATGTTTACTTCACGAGGAGCTTTGCAGTCACGCTCCAGAGCAACAACGTCTTCGCTCGAGCATGGAGAGCGGCCAAGGAAACCATCAACTCCGCCCAACTAAGCTGGTGCAACATCTGGACAATCCTTCTCCTCATCCTCATAGCAGCAAACATCCTTGCCCTCGCAAGCAAGAAGACGCCGTTCAGCAAAACACGACAAGAAACAAGAAGAATCGTAGCAGTCCTCTTCGGCGTCGGAGCCGTCATCTTCCTCCTTCTAGCAATTCTCACCATCCAACCAGCAACAACAGAGAACCAAGCAACCACCGCGCAGCAAGACACTATCATCCATCAATGGCCAGCAAACACGCCCTCAACGCTAAACCTCAAAACGTACTTTCCGGACGCTGACCGACTGCACATCGTGGCAGCGCAACCCCCAAACGTGGCCGTAACCATTAAAGAAGGCGTTGCAACCTTCGTCCCAGACAGGAACTTTGTCGGAGAAAACCGAATCGTTTTCATCGCCTACGACGAGGAAGGAACAATTCGAAAAAGCCCGTTCATCACCCTGCACGTCCAGCCAAGAACAAAGCTAACATTCCTCACATGGCTAAGCTGGTACTGCGCAACCATCAACCTCATCCTTCTCGCCCTCCTTTGTGTTCTTCTTGCCATCCTCTTCATCACACCACCAAAAAAACGAAGAAGCAGGAAAGGCGGAAGAGCCGCCTCTCAAACCGTCTTTGAGCACGAGAGGCAAGACGACTTCATCCCCATAGAAGAAATAATCAGTCCTGAAAGGCCCTCCAGCAGCAAGAAGCAAACAGCGAAGAGAAAACGAGGAAGGCCAAAAAAGAAGGCGGCCAAGAAGACTCCTCCCGCGCCTGCAACCAAGCGAGGTCGCGGAAGACGGAGGAAGACAGGAAAATAAACACCCTCACGAGTACATCCTTCGAAAAATCCTTCTTGCAAGCAACTCTCGCTCCCTGCACGCTTTGATGTGATAGGCGAGGTGGTGCTCACCGAAAACATCCTTAATCCAATGGTAAAAATCATTCTTCTCTTCATTCACGTGATAACGGAACACCTTTTCATCCATGCTAAGCAGTGCCTGCAGGAGCTCGTTCAAATCCTTCAAAACTGTTCCGTCACACACATAGAAATACTTCTCAGGGGGAATCGCTGCTGAGGTAATCTGCATAAAACAACACCTCCCCAAATCCCCTATATAAATTTTTTTGTTTTTTTCTCAATTGTTCGAGTTAGGGTAGTTCTTTTTTGGCAGGGAAGAAGTTAATGGTTAGAAACCTCCTCGAGCGTATTTAAAAGAGCTCAAACGAACACGGGGTGAGGATCTCCAAAGCTTGTCTGGC
Organism: Candidatus Woesearchaeota archaeon; assembly: GCA_003694805.1. Taxonomy (NCBI): domain Archaea; kingdom Nanobdellati; phylum Candidatus Woesearchaeota; species Candidatus Woesearchaeota archaeon. Next base: position 4,495 of record RFJU01000132.1, read on the forward strand.
TTGGGAATTCTTCAAACAATCTGTACCCTGGCGAGTATCCCGAACTATGGAATAAAATAGCTCTATTATGCGGATCTTCCTTAAGCCAATCCCTCACTGCTTGATAATCTTCTTCATAAGCAACTCTAACACCTATCACATGAGCCCCTATTTTTTTGGCTTCATCGACAACTTTGTAAGCTTGCTTGATGTTGTCAGTGTCCACTCTGGTTATTTTCAGGTTCAATCTTGATAATTGCTTTAACTGTTTAAAATATCTGTCAGGCGCATCTGCATACTGTACAGGGTATCCTTTGAACGTTGTCTGCACAACTATTGGCTCATCAATTAGTATTTCC
>RFJU01000133.1 GCA_003694805.1 Candidatus Woesearchaeota archaeon
CTCGCCCGCGCCCTGCTCCGCTCTCCCCAACTCTTGATCCTCGACGAAGCCTCTGCCAATCTCGACGCCCAAACAGAAGAAAAGATCGCCGCTCTCATCCACGAACGAAAAGGAACTTGCACCGCGATCATCGTCTCTCACCGCCCAGGAATGCTCCAATACACCGACCATGTGCTTCACTTAGGAAACAAAACGCAACGAAATAACAAAAACCAAAGAGAGACAAGACTTTGAATCACTACAGCACCACCCAGCAGCTGACAAAGACCCCTCCGAAAGTCAAGCGAGGACACGTGACAGGAGCCTATCTCACCCTCCCCCCCAACCCTCACCGATACGGAGAAGGCGGAATGCGACATTCGTCTTTGTATAAAAGAAATGACGAAACAATGCCTCTCATCTCCGTCGTCACCATCGTCTATAACGGAGTCGCTCACCTTGAGGAGACGATCCTCTCCGTCTTGCATCAACCCTACAAGAATGTCGAATACATTGTGATTGATGGAGGTTCTACAGACGGAAGTGTCGCGTTGCTCAAACGCTACGAAGACGCGATTGACTATTGGGTGAGTGAAGCAGACCATGGCATCGCAGACGCATTCAACAAGGGCCTTTCTCTCTGTCATGGAGAGTGGATCGGTTTGCTCAACGCTGACGACTACTACACAGAACAAACTCTCCAGGTCATCGCCACAGAAAACAGAGGAGGAGTCATCTGTGGACGGCTGAAATTCTTAGAAGGAGAACAAAGCTTTGAAACAAAATCTGTTCCAAAACTGCTCCCACGAATGATGTCCGTCAACCACCCAACGACCTTTGTACGAAGCCGTGTGTATGACCAATACGGCCCCTTTGACACCACCTTCTCCCTTGCCATGGACTATGAACTACTCTTGCGCCTCTTTCTACATAACATCGAGTTTATCGCAAAAGATGAGACTCTCGCAGTGATGAGGATGGGAGGTGTCTCAGATCGCCAATACAGAGATAGCCTGTGGGAAGTGTACCGTGCAAAAAGAAAACATGGACTCTCTCTGCCCTCTTCATTTGCGACCTTCCTCGGACAGTATAGCCGCTCACTCACCACCTCCCTCTTCAACAAAGCAGGCTTGGACTTTGCAGTCCGCTTCTATCGACAACACTTCATCAAAATCAATAGAAAATATCTTTAAAAATCAAACCCATGAACTTATCTCCCCTCGTCTCTGTCATCATTCCTTTTTACAACGAAGAAAAGAGCATATCTGACGCAGTCGAAAGCATCTTGAATCAAACGTATCAACACTTTGAGATTGTATTGGTCGATGATCATTCGACGGATCGCTCTGTCGAAATCATACGCAACTTTCGAGATCCGAGGGTGCGGCTCATCCAAAAAGATGCTTCCATCCCCCAAGGCCGAGCCTCCAGCCGCAACTTGGCCATTCAGGAAAGTCAGGGGAAGCTCGTCATGTTACAAGACGCAGACGACCTCTCCATGCCCACGCGACTGGCACGACAAGTCGAACGATATCTCGCCAATCAAGAAAAGAATCCAATCGTTGGGTGTGCCATAAAAATCAACGCGCCAGGACAACAGCGCGTCAAACTCCTACCTGAAGATCACGCCCAAATCATCCAAGGGTTTCAAAGAAAGTGGAACCGCGTCACAATCGTCGCAGGCACCCTCCTACTCGCCAAAGAAACGCTCCTCCAATACCCCTATCGAACGCGCTATCAACACATGGAAGATTGGGACCTACTCTTAAGACTCTACGAATCAAAGCGCTTCTTCTTTACCAACGTCAACCAACCACTTTATCAATACAATCTACCAGATGGAGGATCGAAATCCGAAGAAGACTGGATCCTCTATAAC
>RFJU01000134.1 GCA_003694805.1 Candidatus Woesearchaeota archaeon
AAAAGAGCGGCCAATCATTGGGGAGAATGATCGTGCGGAAATGCTTGCTGCCTTAGCGTGTGTTGATTTTGTCACTATTTTTGATGAGGAGGATCCAAGAGCGTTTCTAAAAATGGTGAAGCCGCACAAGCACGTGAAGTCTAGGTCAGGATATTTAGGAATTGAGGAAGAAGTGGTTCGGTCAGGAGGGGGTGAGGTAGTTCTTGTGGATGATATCGGAGGAATTTCAACGTCGGCTATTATAAAAAAAATACAGGCGTTGCCTCACGATCGCCCGTAACCTTTAAAAGCAGTTTCTTAATGCTCTTGTTGTGGCGCGCACGTAGCCAAGCGGCCTAAGGCGCCCGCCTGCAGAGCGGGTATTCCCCGGTTCGAATCCGGGCGTGCGCTTTTTTTTGGTAGCGATGTCTTTTGTGTTTTTTTGGCGTGTGGAGGGGGGCGTCCTTGCTGGGCTGTTAGGGGAGGAATCGTTCTTTTTCTGCTTTGGTTGGTGTTCTGCAGCTTCGTTGTTTTCCGAAGACTTTGTAGCGGATCTTTGTTATCAACCAGTAGAGCGCGTCGCGGATGAAGCGGGGAATGATGAAGAGCACGCTCCAGAGGGGTTTGAGCTTCCCGGTCTGGTAGAGGATGCGCAGGACGGCGGTGCTCTTGGTATGGATGCCGACGTCATCAATTAAGACAATAGTTTCTGTGCTGGGGAGGTGGTAGTGTTTGGCGGTTTTGCCGGTCAGGGGGGCGAAGAGGAAGGTGTCTGTTCTCTTCTGGACGTAGGTGATGAACTTGTTGCAAAGGCCGCAGTACCCGTCGAAGAAGATGATGGGTCTCATTGTCTTGCGAGGCGTACGAGCCCTGCGATGCAGTCCTCCCCGGTGTAGTGAGCGATGGTGAGGGTGGTGTCTGTTGTCCAGTAGGCGAGGCAGGAGGCGGTGTTGATGAAGATTCCTTCATGGGGTGTGAACCCTGTGGCTTTGTTGATTGTTGCTTGGAGGTGGCGTTGTGTGTCAAAGGTGTAAGCATAGATGGTGGCGTCGGGGTGGAGGGTGATGCTTGCGGTGGCGAGGCCGGGGGTGCCAAGGGGTTTGAGGGCGCGTTTGCTGTACTTGAACGTGGTGCCCCGGGGAGTGCGTTCTGGCAGGGGCGGCAGCGATGTTGGTTCTTCAGACGTGGCGCTTCCGGCGCCCTGCGGTGCTGGGCTTTGTTCTTCTTCCTTTTCCTCTTCGCCGTGAGCAGGAGCAGTTGGGTCTGTGTTTTTTGTTTGTTCTTGAGGGGGTTGCGTTGGTGGTGAGTTGTCCTGGGCTGGTTGTTCTTGGCCGGGCGGGTTTGCCTCGAGAGGCGCGAGGAACCTGTCTGTTGCGAGGGTGAGGAGGTAGAAAACGAAGAGGTTGGCGAAGATGATGGCTGCTGCCATGATGAATGCGCTGTTCTTTTGGATGCCAAAGAAGGTGCTGAAGAGAAAGAGGAGGATGACGAAGCTGACGATGACTGACACGACGATGTTTTTCGCGCTGGCACCTTCAGCGCCGGCGAGGGCGAATGCGCCGATGATGAGGAGGAAGATGGCAATAGTGGTTGCTCCGAGCCCCAGCGTTTGCCAGAAGGTTTCGTTGCTTCTGAGCTGGAAGAGGTGGCTGGTCGCCCAAAGGATTGCTGTGTTAAGGAAGAGGAGGAGCCAGAGGAGGAAGAGGAGGATGCCTGCTGCTCTCCCTTGACGTGGCGTTGCCATGACGAGGGCGATGAACGGGGTGATGATGAAGATGAGTTTCCACAAGCGCGAGGCGTGGGTTTGGTCTTTTACTTTCGCGTGGGGTTTTGGGACGCGGACCTTGTGGTATGCTTTGGGGTCTTTTGGTTTGCGACCTTTATTTCTCGGGTTTTGTTTTTGTGTTTGGCTCTTGCTTTGTTCTCTTGCGAGGAAGACCTCTTTTGCTTCTTGGATGATGGCTTCGCTGAACTTGTTGTGCGAGAGCTTTGAGAGGGCGTAGTGGAGGTCGCCGCCTTTCTTGATGACTGCTTCAATGTAGGCTATGCATTGTTCAAGGTCGGAGCGCATGGTGAGTTGAGTTACCTGCAAGGTTGCCTGCTTTGCTCATTTTTAAACTTATTCTTTTTTTTGGGCTGTGAAGGCGACGCCGCCTCGCGCGGTTGGTTTTTCTTTCAGGCCCGGAGAACGTAAATATCTGTGGTTCCTGAAGCAAGGTATGAAGAAAGTAGATTCGAAACAAAGGGGTGCTTTTGCCGTTGTTGCTGCAATTATTGTTTTATTTTCTGCGATGTGGAATCCGATGGTTTCAGTTGTGGTTTCTTTTGTTGCGCTCGTTTCGTATGGGATCTATATGTTTGTGCAGGAGTAATTCCTATTTGTCGGCTTCTTCGGCTGTGCCGCTCCCTTGGCCATGATGTTAGTTTTCATCGAGATTGAGCCATAGAAAACAGGAGGGAGTGCTTTCTTTAAAGTATTCTTTTAAGTGCTTCATAATAGTTATTCAGTGCTAATTCCGAGGTTGTTTCGTGATTGGTGTGGTATTCTGTAGTTGGGAGTTGTACTGTCGCGCCATTGAATTGCCCGTTGGTGTGTTGAATAATTCTTCCTAACTCTGTGTTCCCAAGTTTCTTGGGTTTTGTACCTTCTGGTAATTGCGTATTTTGAACGTTAATAACCTCGTCTTTCATTTCATATAGTATTCCTTGAGCATCACAAGCCGCCCTTAATCTTCCAACAAGATCTGGATTGAATTCTCCGTTTTCATCTCTGTTTCTCAATACAATCAATCCTTCTGAAATAGCTCTTGCATCTTCATAGGGTGTAGTGTCTAGTGTGATTATTTCTTTTGTTGCGGTATGGTGAGATTGCAGATAGTTTGCAATGTGTTGCCAGCTTCTTCCGATTTCTTCTTCTGTTGCGAAAAGTAATGTTCCATCAAAACCGTCTTGAACCAGCTGATACGCAACAGCCACGCTTATTGCATTGTCAATTTGAGATGAAAGTGTGCTTGCCTGTTTAATTAATGGGGAAACGTACGCGATAGGTGTTCCTGCTGGCAAGCTGCTAAGACCTTCAATGTCAAAGGTCAAGTCTTTAGCGTCAAAATCATAAAAAAACCCTTTTACTATTCCGTCCGCTATTCTCCTTCCTTGTGCGTCATACGCATAAACCGCTTCATCCACAAATCTTTGTCCGGATTTCTTAAATATCGCCTCAGATGATTTAATGTTCTCCCCATGCTGTTTTTTAGCATTAAAAGCGGCGTATTCGGGTTTTCCTTGCTCGTTTACTACTATGCCGTGCCTGTCGATGTGAGCGGTAACGATTTTTGGGCTTCGCATTCCTTTCTTTCTAACGATAAGAATTCTGTCTTGTTTTTCAACATCATAGCCAGAGGTATTAAAATCGTCTGCCAAATGATTCATAAACGGATGCTCAAATCCGACCACTGCCGGTACATCCAAATATTCAGCAGTTTTTGAGATGATGTTCTGCAAGCTCATACTGCGGTAAGGAAAGATTGTTGATATTTAAACATTTCGTTTGTAGTTACTGGCGAGTGGTTTCGGCGTAAAGAAAGCGCTCCTTTCATTCTGCCTCTTGATTGGTCACTGTGTTCGCTTGATAGTGCAGTCTTTTTTCTGAACTTTGAGTTTTTCTTCCGCTTCGCCACG
>RFJU01000135.1 GCA_003694805.1 Candidatus Woesearchaeota archaeon
CCGCTATGAAGCAGCCCCTGACCGTCGCAGAAAACGCGACTTCACCGTACTCTGGATGGACGACCACATCGAAGAAGGCGTGGCGCTCGCCGCTCAGTATGCCGAAACGTTCGAGAACATGGCGCGCGCAAACCGCGATTACCGCCGTGCAGTCACCATCAACTCACTCGTCGCATCAGGCGAGTACGCGGGCCAGCAAGCACTCGAGCTCATGGACACCAACAAGGTTGACCTGCTGGTAGCTGATGTGAAGATGCCCCACATTGATGGCGCAGAGGTGATTCGGCGCATGCCGGAAGACGTCGGCGTCATGGTGCTCTCGGCGTACAATACTGAGGAAGAGCGCGGCAAGATACGGCACACAGGCCGGAACATGGAGTATCTCCTGAAGACCGACCTGACAAAACAGCAGCTCTTCGACGCAGTATCCTTCTATCTCCACCGGATCGATGTCACTCGTCGCTTCTCGTAAGCGGCAAGTAGATGCGAAAGGTTGTTCCTTTCCCTTCTTCGGACTCGAGCTCTATCTCGCCGCCGTGCGCCTGCACGATACCCATGACGTTTGTGAGCCCAAGGCCCCGCCCTTTTGTGAGGCCGTCGCTCTTGGTCGAGAAATACGGGTCGAAGACTTTCTTCTTCACGTCATCAGGCATGCCGGGGCCGTCGTCGCTGATCTCGAACACACCACGTCCGCCCTGCACATAAGTCTTGACCGTGACCTTTCCCTTTCGCTCTCCAAACGCCTCGAGGACGTTCTGAAAGAGATTTGAGTAAACTCTGTTGAGCTCGTAGGGGCTCGCCTGCACCGTGACGTCGTCATACTGGCGCTCGATGGCGATGCCACGCTTCGAGAACTGCCCCTGCATCTCGAGCAAGACGCTATCGATGCTCGTCGAGAGTTTGACGGGTTTTGTCTCGTAGCTGCCTGACTTCGCGAATGACTGTAGTGAAGCGATGGGTCTGCTCACGGATCGTAATCCTGCATCCAGTGCGTCGATGCGCGATGCCATCTTTGGGATGCGCTCATCGAGATTGAGGTCCTCGCGTTCCTCGCGCAGCTCTTCGGCAACCTCCTGTGCCTTCTTGAGGTTGCCTTCCTCGACGGCGGCGATGAGCTCGCGCGTATACTCATCCGCTTCCATCACCGCCTTCACGTCGAGACCAAGGTTGGACAGCGTCCCCTTCACCGTCGCAATCTTGTTCCCCAAGTCATGCGCCACTCCCGCCGCGAGGAGACCAACGGTTGCTTGCTTCTCGAGATGGGCAATCTTTCCGAGCTTGTACGATGCAGCCACAAGTTGAATTGGGAGTACCAGGTGATCCATAATTCTCTGTGCAGAATCAATTTCTTCATTTGACAGGGGTTCTTTAGACGGATTCTTTTGACCGGGCTTGAGGTTCCTTATTTTGTACATTACGGTGAAGCCTATAGTGGCAGGAACTACAACTCTAGCTTCACCGTCTCTACCTTCAGCAATGAATGGGCGTTTGAAATACTTCTTTCCGCCTTGATGTTTCTTTCCTTCAACATCTGTTGCAACATCTTCCTCTAGAACGGGGATTCCTCTCGAAGAGAACCATCTGGCAACGTCTTCAAACCTAACTTTTGGTTCGGCAGAGGTCTCTGCAATGAATGCTTCTGCTATCTTTGCCTTCTCATTATCAGACAGTTCATCTAGTTTATCTAGCACCCACACAAGTGAACCCTGCGAAAGGCGTTCCCTATGATATGAGACCACCGGCTGAACCAACCCGCTCATAAAGTCGCTGAAGTCAGCAAATATTGGTTTTCCCTGTTCGTCGTAAACATCTGCTACTATTGGACAACCAGTTCGATAACACCACTCTCTTAAGGAGTAAAAACTCTCTGGGATTGAAGGGTCGTTCGTTAGTTCGGCAACCCATCCATCAACTTTATCAGCGTACTTAGTTTTCCTAAGTCCATCAACCATTGCAATCAATGCTTCGTGCGAGCCGGGACGAAAATGCTTTGACCATCTTTTCTGTAACTCTTCAAGATATTCCCTGTTATCGTAAATGTGTATGGGTCTTTTCTCGTGAAAAACGAATGAAGGCGCATTACGGGCAAACTCCATTGGCCAGGGATCAAAATTGCTGAAGAACTCATCTGAAATATCGGTGAGCCCATAGTTCCCAAAGCCTATCATGTATGGTTTTTTCACTAGTGAATCCTTTGGTGAAAGTGGGATTCCGTTTTCATCAGTGATTAGGCTCAATTCTACCTTGGAGAAACCAACAATATCTATTGCGGCCCGAAGAATTTTGCTCATAGAGGATTTAAGAGCTTGTTTGTCAAGCCTTTCAGGGTCTGCAGCAATAGCTGTCAGGTCGAAAAGGAGATTTTCCAAATCAACCCCTTTTGAAGTTACCACAGAGTAGCGTCATTTTGCTTATTTATAAAGTTTTCCCTCTGTTTGGTAATTCTTTGCTCAATACTACGAGGCGAGGGTGGTATCCAGATTTCTTGTAGAAGCTTAGAGCTTGGGTGTTCTGGGCGTTGACACTGACAGAAACTCTTGTGGCTCCATGTTCTTTAGCCCAACGGTGGGCTTTCTCAATAAGTTTTGTGGCAACTCCTGAACGTCTGGCTTCTGGACGAACGTACAGCGCCCTTATCAATCCAATGTTGGTTGGCTTTGCATGCGGAGGAGCCTCTCCAATCTGCACAGAAACGAACCCAATATAGACAGATGAGTCTCGTGCAATAATTATTATTGAGTTATTGTCAGCCAGAGTCTCCTTGAGGGTTGTCGCTAAGCCCTTTTTTGAGAACGATTTGTCTAGTCTATTGTCGTTATTAGCCTCGTACTCGAACCATTCTTGTTTGAGCTCGAGCAATCTACTGAAATCTTTTTCTGAGGCAAAAAAGAAAGAAGTCATAAGGGGAGTTACATAGGTTTGAATCCGCCGCCAAGAGAAACAGATCTCCCAGCACCAAGTGCCCGCATGCCTTTCGTATCCTC
>RFJU01000136.1 GCA_003694805.1 Candidatus Woesearchaeota archaeon
CCCCTCCAACTGAGCACGTCTTCACGCTTCTCCGCCAGAAAAAAAGAACCCCTTTATAAATGTTTCGTCATTATTCAGTAGTTATACTATTGTTTGTGCGGGGGTTGGGCTGAACAAACAGCAAGCCCCGACAACCACTCCAAAAAAAACCAACAAACAAAAAACAAGAGAATACGCCCGGGACGAAGGTAAAAACAGGAAACGTTTATCAACACCCGCACAAAACCCCTCACACGTGAGCATCATGCGCATAGCCCTCCTCCTCTCCGGCGGTGTCGACTCATCCGTAGCCTGCGCTCTCCTCAAAGAAGCAGGGCACGACGTTCACGCATTCTACCTCAAATTCTGGCTCGAAGACGAACTCGCCCACCTCTCCGACTGCCCCTGGGAAGAAGACCTCCAATACGCACACGCCGTATGCAAACACCTCAGCGTGCCCCTCAAAATCCTAAACATCCAACACGCCTACTGGGAATGCGTCGTCAAAGACGTGCTCGAACAAATTCGCCAAGGCCTCACCCCCAACCCTGACATCCTCTGCAACGAACGCATGAAACTCGGCATGTTCCTGCGCCTCGTGGGAAGGCTCGCCGACAAAGTCGCAACAGGCCATTACGCACAAACCAAACAAAAAGAAGGCATGTACACACTCATCCGATCACCCGACCCGGTCAAAGACCAAACATACTTCCTTGCCACACTCACCCAACAACAGCTCAGCAAAACCCTCTTCCCCATCGGCCACCTCACAAAAGCAGACGTCCGTAAATTCGCTGCAGAACGCAACCTCCCAACCAAGAACAGAAAGGACAGCCAAGGCATCTGCTTCCTCGGCCGCATCAAGTTCAAAGCATTCATCAAGCACCACCTCGGAGAGCAAGAAGGACCCATCATCGAATACGAAACCGGCACCACACTAGGAACCCACAAGGGACACTGGTTCTACACAGCAGGCCAGCGCGAAGGACTCGGACTCGGCCACGGTCCGTGGTACGTCGTCAAAAAAAACCCTTCCACGAACACCATCTACGTCTCCCGCCACTACAGCCTCCTCGACAAAGAACGACGCGTCTTCACCACCACCCAGCTGCACTGGATCTCAGGAACACCCCCACGCCAACAACAGCTCCTCGTCAAGCTCCGACACGGGCCGAAACTCAACACGTGCACCATCACACTCACAAAAGGCGGCGCCAAAATCGCCCTGAAAGAGAAAGACCAAGGCATCAGCCCCGGACAATACGCGGTCTTCTACGACAACGACGAATGCATTGGCTGCGGCATCATTACCTAAAAAAAAAAATTTTTTTACAAGAATCAAGAGCCACCACGCCCCTCCTCAAGCCACGCATAGCCTTTTTCTTCCAAGTGATCGGCCAAAGAACCATCCCCTTCCTGAACAACCTTTCCATCCTTCAAAATGAATATCCTATCAGGCCTGCAATGATCCAAGAGCCGCTTGTAATGCGTGATAATAAGCACAGCCTTGTCCGATGACAAGAACGTGTTCACACCCTTCGCGACTACTTTGAGCGCGTCAATATCCAAACCGGAATCGATCTCGTCAAGAATAGCAAGCTTCGGATCCAACACGAGCAACTGGAGAAGCTCGAACTTCTTCTTCTCCCCGCCACTAAAACCCTCATTCAGGTTCCGATCCAAGAACGACTCTGGAATGCCCAACGCGCTCGCCGCGGCCACCAACTGCTTCCTAAAACGAATGAAAGGAACACGCCCGCCCCCTCTCGCCTGAAGCGCTGCACGAAGCATGTTCGTCACAGAAACACCTTCCACTGCAACCGGATGTTGAAAACTCAAAAAAATTCCTTTGCGAGAACGCTCATGCACTGACAGGCCCAGCAACGACGTTCCTTCAAAGAGCACATCTCCCTTTGTGATCTCGTAGCGAGGATGCCCCATGAGCGCGTAAGCAAGCGAACTCTTCCCACTCCCGTTCGGCCCCATAAGAACGTGCACCTTCCCCCTCTCCAACGAGAGCGAAACGCCTTTCACCACCTCCTTTCCTTCAACACGCACATGCACATCCTTCAATGCTAGCAAAGCCACCATCCTCATTCACCCTCCCTTCTCTCCGCTGTTCCTTCTTGCTTCACCGCTCCCTTAAGCGCTTCTAACGGCAACAAAGCACATTTCAACCGCACAGGACCGAGCTTAACCCCTAAGAGCTCCTGCACATCATGAGCAGTCAGCCCCAACACGTCTTCCACCCGCTTCCCCTTCACGTCTTCAGTCAGGAGCGAAGAAGACGCAACACATAATGCACACCCGTGCCCCTCCCACTTCGCATCCTGAACAACGCCTTCCTCCACTCGCAAAGCAACAGCGACATCATCGCCGCAGAGAGGATTATCCGCGCGGCGCGCATGCGTCGCGCCTGGCAACGTTCCTTTGTTGAGCGGGTGTTTAAACAAGTCAATAATCTGCTCCCGATACACCCCAGCCTCTCCGACCTCATCGCTCACACTCATCCCAACACCCTCCTCGCTTTGTCCACAGCAGCTGCAAGCCGCTCCACTTCTTCAGGAATTGTATAGACTGAAAAGCTCGCGCGCACCGTGCCGAGAACGCCGAGCCGCCCCATCAACGGCATGGCGCAGTGATGCCCCCCCCTTACCAAGACTCCTTCACTGGCCAAAATCGCTGCAACGTCGTGAGGATGCACGCCATCGAGACTGAAAGAAACAATACCTGCGCACGCATCCGCCGGAGGACCAAAAACGCGCACTCCTGGAATGCTTGTGAGCAGCTCCCTCGCCTTAGCCACTAACTCCTTCTCGTACGCAATAACGCCTTTCCTATCCAACGAACGCAAAAACAACACAGCCTCAGCCAAGCCGAGAACGCCGGCAACGTGGGGCGTTCCCGCCTCGAAACGATGCGGGATCTTTGCCCACTCTGCATCGTTGTACGTCACGCGAGTAATCATTTCCCCACCGGTCAAGAACGGTTCCATTTGTTCAAGCAACGCTTCTCGGCCGAACAACACACCCACTCCTGTCGGTCCAAACATCTTATGAGCGCTGCACACGAAAAAATCACAACCAAGCGCCTTCACATCAATCTCCAAGCAAGCCGCACTCTGTGCACCATCAACAATACTCACCGCGCCACGACGCCTAGCAAGTGCTGCAAGCTCCTTCACCGGATTGATGGTCCCGAGCACATTGCTACAATGCACAAAGGCAACCGCTCCGGTTTCACTATCAATCTTTCGCTTTGCATCGGCCAAGTCAAGCGTAAAATCATCCTTCATCTTGATAAAGCGCAACTCAAGCCCGTCACGCTTCGCCCTCTGCTGCCAAGGGATGAGATTCGCATGGTGCTCCATCTCCGTGAGAACGATGTTCTTTTTCCCCTCCATGCGCAAGCAATAACTCAACAGGTTCAACGCTTCAGTCGCGTTTTTCGTAAAGACAATCTCGTGGCTTCGCGCACCTAGAAACTGTGCAACCAACTCCCTCGCCCCCTCATACCTTTGCGTAGCACGCTCACTCAAAGGGTAGAGCCCGCGATGAACATTCGCGTTCTCCTCTTCGTAAAACAAGCGAACCCGCTCAATGACCGATCTTGGTTTCTGGGACGTCGCGGCAGTATCCAAGTACGCCGCGCGCAAATTTCCAATAAGCGGGAACAACTCCCGCACCTTCCTGGCGTCGAGAGCCGAAAAACTCATACTCCCCCCTCCAATACCGCCTCCAAGCGCGAATCCAACTCCTCCGCTACGCGCTCGGGCTGGGCGCAACACGCAAAAGAATCAAGAACGGGCTTGAAATATCCTTTAATTAAAAGTTTTGATGCCTCCTTTCGTGAAAGCCCCCTGCTCCTGAGATAAAACAGTTGCTCCTCGTCAAGCTGGCCAATCCCGGTTGCATGACTGCACGCGACCTCATTATTTCGTATCTCCAAATCAGGAACTGCGAATGCCTCGGCACCATCACTGAGTAAAAGAATATCTTGCTTCTGCCGACCATCAGCTCCCGTGGCCCCCTCACCTATCCCTATAAGCCCTCTGCTCAACCCTCTTGCCCGACCACTCAATACGCCGCGTGCCACGATGTTCGCCTTCGTACCAGGAGCTTCATGCATAACGCGAGCGCCAACATCCCTTCGCTCATCACCCCCTCCCAGAAAGAGCGTGGTGAGGAACGCTTGCGCACCCTTCCCAGCAAGCTTCACCTCGCAATCGCTTCGCACAAAGCCACCGCCAAAAACAAACTCAGAAATCGCCAACCGACTTTTTTCCTGTGCAACCCCCAGCGTCTTGCTACGAGCGTACGAACCAGAACCCATCCGCTGCAATGTTGCAACGCCGACACAATCTTGCTCCTTTGCAAGCACTATCACTTCTTGGCTAAGATACCCTTTCCCTTCCAGCGTAAACTGAACATTTGCCGTGCTTTCACCGCTTGCTACAATGAGATGCGTGCAAAAGAGCGCGTCCGAACCCGTTCGAACAGAGACACTCACCGGCTTGCCACAACGCCTCCCCTCCGGCAAGACGAGCACGTGCACGTCACTCGCATACGCAAGGTGAAAAAGGTCAAACGGATCGCTTCGCGTATTCAGCGCGTTCATCACCTCCTCTCTCACACTGGAAGGAACCTCTTGCAAGGAACGCCCGCGAAACGATAACACACCTTCTCCCGCCTCAACACGAATGGCGCTGGAAGGATTCGGGACCACCTCCAACGCCCGGTGAGGATCCTTTTTGGGCGTGACAACGATACCCAAGCCCCTCCGGTACGAAATCCTTGGCGGCCCCGCAAGGTTCGCAAACGCACGGCGGCGCACATCCAGCAACCAAGCAGGCTCCCCCATTTCCTCCGCTCTTGCTCTCAGGAATGAAGAAAACACGTCTTCACTGCAAAGCCTTGGTGCAACACTCACTTCAAACATCATCCCAACGACCCCTCCATCTCCAATTCAATCAGCCTATTAAGCTCGACAGCGTACTCGAGCGGCAGCGCCTTGATGACCGGATCAATAAAGCCAGAAACAACCATACGCGTAGCTTCCTCCTCATCCAACCCCCTGCTCATGAGGTAAAACAATGTTTGCTCATCAATACGACCAACTTTTGCCTCGTGCGCCACCGTTGCTGAACGCGCCTTCACATCCATAGCCGGGTACGTGTTGCTCACACTTACGTCATCAACCATGAGGGCGTCGCACTCAACACTCGCCTTGGCACGCTCTGCGCCCTTGGCGATGTGCAGCAACCCCCTATACGACGTGACTCCCCCTCCCTTACTCATGCTCTTACTCACCGTCGTACTGCTCGTGTTCTTCCCAATGTGCAAAATCTTCGCTCCGGTATCTTGATTCTGCCCAGGACCTGCAAACGCAATCCCCAAAAAATCGCTCTTGCTCTCGTCGCCTGCCAGAACGCTGCACGGGTAGAGCATCGTGACGCCAGAGCCCATATTGCCATTCACCCACTCAATGACACCCCGCTCATGCACCAATGCGCGCTTGGTGTTCAAATTATAGGTGTTCTTACTCCAATTCTCAATGCTGCTATACCTGGCCCGAGCCCCCCGAAGAACATGAATCTCAACACATCCCGCGTGCAACGAGCTCTCCATGTACTGAGGAGCGCTACAACCCTCAATGTAGTGACACTCAGCATCTTCGTCAACAATGATCAGGGTGTGCTCAAACTGCCCGCCCCTCCTCGCATTCATCCTAAAATACGCTTGCAAGGGCGTTCTCAATTTCACACCTTTCGGGACGTAAATGAACGTGCCACCACTCCACACAGCAGCATGAAGCGCGGCAAATTTATGCAACCGGATGGGAACGCACGTGGTCATGAAATACTGCTTCACCATCTCAGGATACTGCTTCACCGCCTCGTCACAATCTAAGAAGACAACGCCTTGCGCTTCCCACTCCTTCTTTAGCTTGTGATACACAACTTCTGACTCGTACTGCGCACCCACCCCTGCGAGGGCCTTGCGCTCCGCCTGCGGAATTCCAAGTTTTTCAAACGTTCGCTTAATCTCTCCAGGCACCTCCTCCCACGACGTGCTGTCCTTCTTTGCGTCCGGCCGGATGAAGTAATGAATCGCATCAAGATCCAGGCCTTGCAAGCTCGGCCCCCACGAGGGCATCTTCAGCTCGTAAAACGCTTTCAGCCCCTCAAGGCGCTTTTGAAGCATCCATGCCGGTTCGCCCTTCGACGCTGAAATCTCCCGCACGAGCTCCTCAGAAATTCCTGGTTTGGCAACGTAGCGAACCTTTCCTTTGTCCGGTGTATCAAACCGTTCTCGTGAAACATCAACAACCATTCTTAACAATGGTTAAGAACAAGGCGTTTATAAGCGTTTCTCAAAACACGCCAAAGGAAACTGCTAAAAAAAACACTCAAAAAAAGCAAAAAAAACAAAACAAACGAAGAAAAAAAAGCGGAAGAAGAAAACACTTAAAAACAAAATTCGCTTAACGATAGTTTAATGCCACACACCATGCCTCAAGAAGTTGACGTCTGGCTCCTCCTCCCCGCCATACGAAAAAACGTCGCCAAAGCACTTCTCGACCACTACGGCTGCTCCCAAAAAGAAGCTGCACGCCTCCTCGGCCTCACCGAGGCAGCAATCTCCCAATACCTCAAAGGAAAACGGGGAGGCGAAGTCACCTTTACCAAAAAAGAACTGGCAGAGATCAAGAAAACTGCAGGCCTCATCCACGCGAAACCATCCACGGCAATAGAAGCGCTCTACCACCTCTCCCTTGCGCTTCGAGGGTCAAAAGCGGTCTGCACCGCCCACCGAAGGCAAGACCGAACCCTCCCGCGCAACTGCACCCTCTGCAAAAACGCATAAGGGACCCCCCGCCCTTCACCCCGCGCACAAACCACGCCGTACACAAACGTTCTTAAAACACCATCAACACCTCACCACCATGACATCGACCAACAAGCCGTATGAATTCCTCGATCACACGGCAGACGTGAAGTTTCGCGCCTACGGAAAAACCCTTGAAGAAGCGTTCGCCAACGCAGCCAAAGCGCTCTTTAGCGTCATCACGGACATCAACAACGTCAAGCCAAAATACATCAAGCGCGTCGGCGTCAAGAGCACACGGCTACGCTCCCTCCTCTACGACTTCCTCGAAGAACTCGTCACGCTTCAAGACACAGAAGGATTTCTTCTTCACGACGTCGAGAGCCTGCACATAGACAAAGACCACCTCCATCTTTCCGCGGCGCTGGCGGGCGACACCTACCAAGGCCAGTACGACATCGCCTGCCACATCAAAGCAGTCACGTACTCCGACATGGAAATTAAAAAAGAAGGAAACACGTGGGTAGTTCAAGTCGTGCCGGACATCTAACGAAGCCGCTCGCTCGTGGCGAGAACACCACACACGCACCTCCCTTACCTTTCCGTGCACGCTCCTCTCGCTCCGTTAAGGCGAGCGCACTGTGAAGTTAATCTTTCTCAAATACGGCGACCAAGAAAAGACCAGCTCAGGGATGCCGTCGTTGTCAACATCCAGAGGAAGTTGTTCTCCTTCGTAAATTTTTCCACTGGAAAACACCGGCGTCCTCTGTTCATAAAGAAGGTACTTCTTTCCTTGAACGTAGTCGTCAATCACGTTGCGAAAATAAAGCGTGACGTTCCCCAACGGCTCGCTCCCCTTTGATGGCCTGATAACCACCTCCAACGTGTCGCTCGGGCGAGCGAAAGGCAAGGTTTTTGTTCCCTCCGTCCCCAGCGACCCCTCCCACTCATCCAAGGCAATATTGAACACGTAATAACTCCCTTTTGTAGCATAAATGTAGCGAGGCTCCTCCTCTTCTTGCACGGCAACCGTGAACGACCGCTGCCTTGTTTCAACAACGCCGCCGCCGATCTTTTCGCAGCGAACCTTCCACGTATACGTCCCGTTACGCAAATGCATGCCAAACGAGTTCGTCACCTTATTCCCTATCCGAAACGTCTTCACCGCCTCGCCATCAATGACTAAGGTGCACGACGCTATTGCCCGAGGATCCTGCAGGAAATAAATAAAGTCTTGCTGCTCCCTCGTGAGAAGCGCGCCATCAGCCGGCTCTTCCACCACGATTTCAGACGCTTCCCTCCCCGTCTCAACCTCTTCCTCGCCTTGTTCCTTCCCGTCCTCCTCTAAAAAAGACCCGTTCGTCCCCTCCGTTGCGTTCCCCTCAAACGACGTCACGTTCTCGGAAAGCGCCGGCGTGGTGCTCGCCGATTGACGAACACATCCTTGCAGAGAAACGAGCACAGAAAAAGAAAGCAAAGCCGCCACTGCGAACACCACAGAACATCTCAGCAAAGCCATCACCCCCCACCACGCCTTCATTTTTTATAAACTTTTTTAATGCGTACCTTTCAACCCCCTCCTCTCCTAATCAGCGCCTATCACGCGCCCGCGTACATCAAAGGAAGATACTTCCTCGACACGCACACGCTTCCTTTTGCCAAGCAACTCCTCCCCGCCACGGACCACGACCTGCTTATACGCGTCATTCCTCCCTATCACCGTCCCTTCCTTGCCCTTTTCCGTAAAGAGTACTCCGCCTTCCCACCCCATCCATTGTTTATTATTCTCCAGTGCGATGCGCTGAAAAAGCGAGGTGAGCTCGCCGGACCTTCGTTTCACTTCCCAACCCGGCAAGGGGCGTAAGCGGGCAGCAGGTGTTCCGGGCCTTGGCCAAAAGCGAGAAATGTTCACCACGTCAGGCCGGACCTCGTGCACGAGCGAAAGCGTTTCCTCAAAATCCTCTCTTGTTTCTCCAGGATAACCGCAAATAATATCCGTCGCGATGGTTATCCTCGGAAACACTTTGCGAAAAGCAGCAACGACGCGCGTAAAGTCGTCCACCGTGTGACCCCTGCGCATTGCCCTAACAACGCGTTCTGACCCTGCCTGAACCGGGACGTGCAAGAACTTGTAGACGCGCTCATCCCGAAACGCGGAAATAAGTTCGTCAATCATCCCTTTGCAATGCTCCGGATTCGCCATGCCCACCCTGATTTTAAACTTGCGAGGAATGGTCAAGACCGCGCGCAAGAGCTCTGCGAGAGAAGACCCTTTGTCCTTCCCGTACGCGCCGCAATCCTGCGATGTGAGCCACACTTCCCTTGCCCCTTCAGCGACTGCCCCGCTCACGCGCCGAACAACCGCGTCTACCGGGTAGGAGCGAAGCGCCCCGCGGGCGTGCTTGGTCTTGCAAAACGCGCACGCAGAAAGACAGCCCTGAGCAATGGGAACTACTTCTACAAAACGATTTCTTCGCACCGACGGCAGCGAGAGCCTCTCCGCCTCTTCTCGCCTTCCAAGGAAGGTGAGGGCCTTCCCCTCAAGGCGGGCGCGTGCGGCCTCGGCAACCTTGTCCAGCTGACCAGGGCCGAGGCGAGCGTACTCCGTGAACGAAGCAGGGTCTGCCTGCGGAACGCATCCTGCAAGCACCACCTTGGCGGGATCAAGCCTTGAGAGGATACGACGAAGCGCCGCCTCGGTCGGGCCCTTCACTGTGCACGTGTTCACCACAACCACATCTGCTTCGCTCGGGTCATCAATGAGGAAAAACCCCTCTCGTTCAAGCACGCCAGCCATTGCTTCAGAGTCGCTCTGGTTCGCGCTACACCCTTGCGTAAGAATAGAAACCGACGCCATTCTCCCCTCCACACTTCCTCGTTCGACCACGCCTCCTTCGCCTGTGAAATACTTCATCCTCCTTCTCTTTCTTCGGAATCATTGTGGACTATTGTGAAAAAGTCAATTATTGCGGAATTATTGACGTATTAAAAAACCTTCTCACCTGCTCGTGCAATGCCTGCACTAACCGTTCCAAGCCACTGCACTCCTCAGATGACTTGTATCTTACTTGTATCTTATTTGACGAAAGCGTTAACGAAAGAGTTAAAATACTCGTTCGACTCACTCCTCGCATGCATCCTTCAAGGCCGCCTCTGAAAAGGCGCTATGACGTGCGAATACGCTGGGGACCCGCAACACTGCTCTTTTTAGCTGCCGCGATTGGCAGCGCACCTGCAAGCAACAGGTACCAGCTCGAATCAACACCCGACCCGGGCGTGAGAAAAGCTCCCAAACACGTTCAAGAACAAGCCTATCACCTCGCCGAGGACGTTCTCAGGGAAGGGGCGGAGCTACGCTTTCTTCCTGACGGCGGCCTCGAAGAGGTCGCGTGCCAAGAGTTTTACCAGGACTCGGCACAGACGGACCCGGAGGAGCAAGGCACGCAGTCCCACGCAAGAATGCAAAAGCGCTTCTTTCGGGTCACGGTGCGAAACACCCTCCAAAGCCAGCACGACCGCTTCTATCCTGACACCCTCACTATTGAAGGAACCATTAACGCTCTCCACATTCTCCTTCGCGACGCAGGAGTGGACGGCAACTGCGACTTGGGAAGCGTGAGTAATCACAACAATCACAACACCTATCGATTTGGCGATGATCGCCGGTACGGGAGGGGTGTGTGGGGAGAAACATCACGCAAGCAGTTCCAAGACCTCTACGAATACACGTTGAACAAGATCGTTTCAGAGAATTTCAAGCGAAGAAAATGTGCAAGCTACCAGAACATCCCCTCCAAATACCTGATTTCTAAAAAGAACAAGGTTTTAGAGCGCTGAAGAGAGCACGATTACGTCATCGCGGGGCGCCACCCCCACCAACACATTCTATTGCCACTCTTCAATAGTAAACTTTATATATTTGTTGGTTTTGCCGAGAACGACAAAAAGAACTCGTGCGCCCAGCACACAACGAAAAGAAACCATGAGAACTCTCTCCACCACCGTAAGAACCATTGGAAAAGCACTGTACACCGCGGCAGCAATCACCGCCGCCGCGGCAACCGCCGCGCCCGGCACGTACGCAGCAGGCAACACAAAAACCATTTTCGACGCCTTATTTGGCAGCAGAAGCGAATACACCCACACCAGCAGAGCACAACCACCCACCGAAAGAACGAAGGTGACCGTTACCAGGTGCACCAACAACAACGTCGACAAAAGCGAGTACAAACTTACACAAAACTACTGCATCATTTTTAGCAACGGCCACGAGAACACAGAACACGCTCAAAAAAGAACCGCACAAACCAACGGCAAAGCCAACAAAAACAAGAGCATTGACACTCTCGTTGGTGAACACTCCCCGACGCCACAAGGAAACAACCACCAAAGCAGAAACCTGCAAAAACACCAAGTAAGCAACCCGCACTACCCCTTAACACCCCAACAAACGAACAAAAACCAACAAGAAGAAACAACTCCTGCAAACCAAGAACCAACCCAAGCAGCCGAACACGACTACCTCAAAACACTTCTTCAATCACCACAAGACCCATTCATCGCCCTCTACGAAGAAAAATTAGTCAAGCGATGCCAAGCGCTCAAGGACGAATATGACCTCAACAGCCGCGACTGGTCCTGGCGAGAAGACCTCGTGCCGAAGAACACACAAACAGGACGCGAATTTCACACCGCGCTCGAAAACCATCTTCAAGGACTACAAAAGGCAGTGAAGGAGTGCAACACCGCCCTGGACACCTTCCCCGACTACGTCCAAGGCCTCGTCAGGGAAAGCAAAGCACGACTTAAAAAACGAGAACAAGAGAACAAAGACAAGTTCGACTCCTTCCTCAAAAAACACGTCGACATCCACCTCCTCGAAAACATACTCGTTGCAAACAAAATCTTTGTCGCGAAAGACTTTACGCCAGACACTGTTTGCATAAGTAACGGAGCACTGAACCTGCCTGCCGTCAGGACAGCGTGCGAGAACTATCAAAACACTATGAAACGAGAACAGGAAAGAGAAGAAAACAACATAAAAAGAAACATGGACGATTTTGTCAACCAAGAATTCCCAACCTGCGGAACCTGTCTTCAAGAACCTCTCGAGAAGCTCTACAACAAAGCGCGAGAAAAAGAGAAAACAGAAAGAGCCAACACAACAGAAAACAAAGAAAAAACAGAAAAAACCGACACAACAGAAAACAAGCACTAAGCACAAACGTTTTAATACCCTGCTTTTTCTCCCACGGTCGCAATGCTTACCGACCAAGCCAAAAAGCACCTTGAAAAACAAGCCTACCGCATCGTCGGAAGCCACAGCGCTGTCAAAACATGCGGGTGGACGAAGAAAATGATACGCGGCGAGGGAGGGTGCTACAAACTCAAGTTCTACGGCATTATGAGCCACCAATGCATGCAAATGACAACCAGCATCAGCTGCGCCAACCGATGCACATTCTGCTGGCGCGGATACAAAGCACCGGTCAGCAAAGACTGGCAATGGCGCGTGGACGACCCCGGCACCATCATAAAAGAAAGCAAAAAAGCCCACCACGACCTCCTCGTCGGCTTCAAAGGAAGCCCTACCGCGAACAAAACCACCTACCACCAATCCAACACAATAAAGCACGTCGCGCTCTCCCTCACCGGCGAGCCCATCATCTACCCCAAAATCAACGAAGCCATCGCGCTCTTCCACAACGAAGGCATCAGCACCTTCCTCGTCACCAACGCACAGTACTGGAAAGAAATAGAAGAACTCGCCCCGGTCACACAACTCTACCTGAGCATCGACGCCCCCAACAAAGAACTCCTCAAAAAAATCGACAAACCCCTCTTCGACGACTACTACGAGCGCATGCTCAAAAGCCTCGACGCCCTCGCCAAAAAAAAGCACCGCACCTGCATACGCCTCACCCTCATCAAAAACATGAACATGACCGAGCCAGAAAACTACGCAGCACTCATCAAACGAGGAGACCCCGACTTCATCGAATGCAAAGCCTACATGTTCATCGGCGCCTCGCGCCAACGACTCACCCTCGCCAACATGCCCTACCACGAAGAAGTCGTCGGTTTTTCGCAAACACTGCTCAACCACCTCCCCAACTACGACATCGTCTCCGAACACATCCCCTCGCGCGTCGTCCTCCTCGCCAAGAAAACCTTCAAGAAAGAAGACGGATGGCACACGTGGATCGACTTTAAACGATTCACTCAACTCGCAACAAGTGGCAAACCATTCACAACCCACGATTACCTCCGCAAAACGCCCACCGCAACGGGAATCTCAGGAAGAGGAACACCGAAAAATCCTGAGCCGGACAAAGTAACGGTTGTAAAAGAAGAGGGCGTTTCCATCAACGAAGGAACGCAAGAAACCACCTTCTGGCAAGACGTCCCTGAAGACGACGACAACCTCATATAACCCAACGCGCGGCCAACCCTGAAAAGAAAAAAGCAGAAGAACAGACAAAGAAAAAAAGAAGAAAGAAGAAAAAAAAGTTTTCGCTACCTAATTCTCAGGCTTGAATGCCAACTTCCCAGGGCCTGCAAACGCAGTCGTGAGCAGTGCAGCAAAGAGAGAAAGCGACAATGCCACGCCGGACGCAACAATATTCCACGAGCCGAAGTAGCCTGGCAAGTGCACCTTCAACAGGGCAACGAGCATGACCAAGGCCAAAACAAAACTCGCCACGCGCGAGAAGAGGCCAATAATCAAGAGCACGCCGCCGATGAGCTCAATCCAGCCGACCAAGGGGCCGAAAAAACCTGGAAATCCCATCTTCATAAAGGCGCTTGAGGCTCCTTGCATATTCATCACCTTGCCCAAGCCCGCAAGCAAAAACACAAGCCCGACAAC
>RFJU01000137.1 GCA_003694805.1 Candidatus Woesearchaeota archaeon
AGCTACACGATACGTTCCCCGACCTCGAAAAGAGAATGAAAGCTCTCATAAACAAAAAAGTAGTGAGAAACATGGAGGACGCAGCGTACTTTTTAGGTGTCGTCTCTCTCTACAACCCGCACATCACTGAAGCATTTTCAATGCTAGAAGAGCATGGCAGGCGAGCAGTTCTTCTCAACACAGAAGCAAAGAGTGCTCGCGTCCCATGGGAGGGCATCTACCGCGAACAACTCAAAAATTGGAAAAAAAACAGGGGCGAGTACCGATCGAGCACCACTAATCTTGAACGCTTGTGCTGGTTGCATCCCCAAAAAAAAGAAAGCTATGAGCAGTGGAACAGAGGCCCCGACATTGACCCGCCATGGCCGTGATGCTATGGCTGTGATGGCAACGAAGCGCGCTAGGAAGCGAAGCACCACCTCGACGAAGAAACCACGACACACAACCTTCTTTTGAACTGCTACTCCCGACGCGTTATTGACAAGCACAAGCCAGAACACAGACGCCCCCGCCAAAACAACAAAAACAGCAGCCTCGCCGGCGCCGGAACGAAAAAGCAAGCAACCGCAATCAACAAAAAATAGCTCTTAAAAAAAAACATTTAAATAAGAGCAATCCCGAAACGTTCAACATGGACGTCGGCCTTTTCGTCTTGCTCGGGTTCTTGGCCTTAGCTGCTTTTGTCGTGTTTTACTCGATTTACCAAAGAAAACAAACAGAAAAACGCTTCGTTCAAATCGCTCAAGAGCTAGGATTCAGCTACCTCCCCCGAGACGTTGGCGGTTCCGGTTCTGGTTTTGCAGCCTCCACTCTCGGCCGAAATCTCCTCTCAAGAGGGATGGGCGATCGCATAGAAATCCTCGACGTGCTCGAAGGAGACCTGAAAGGGCGGCATTGGAAATTCTACACCTTGCAAGAAACACGCGTCTCGTACCGTTCACCAACGTACTCCAGAGGAAAGGGAAGGCAGAACACTCCACAAAGAGAGGAGCACACCACCCAAAAACCCATCCTCGAAATCACCTCCCCGAAGCTCAAGCTGCCCTACTTCACCTTGGGTCCTGAATTCTGGTTTAGCAGGATAGGTGACGCCATCGCATCCAAATTCGGCGGCGGAGAAATTGACTTTGAAAGCGACCCCGACTTCTCCTCCTCGTTCCAACTCAAAGGACCAGATAGTGAAACCCTGCGCAGCCTCTTCTCACCCAACGTGAGACAAGCATTCCTCCACGTAAAATCCTACAATTTCGCCTTTGAGGCAGGAGGATCAACGCTGAAGGTCCAAGCCATTAAATCATGGGACCCCGCCGAAATCAAGACGATTATTGCTCAAATAGAAGGAGTCGTTGAGGCATTGGAGCAAGAAACGTTCAAGGAAGGCGACGGCGGCGGTGACGTTCCACCCTCTCCAGCCCAGTAAACTCCCATTCCGTTCTTACATTCCTCTGAAATCCATAACGCCGTAGTCGTCACGTCTAAGGATGAGAAATATATAATAATCACTGCTTTTGCTGGATTGCAAAACAAGCTCGATCACAGCTTTAATATGATGAGATTCGTATACCCTTGTTTTTTCTTTTCTATTACTCC
>RFJU01000138.1 GCA_003694805.1 Candidatus Woesearchaeota archaeon
GAGATGTTATCAATAGCTTGTATGATTTTGTCAGAGATAATCCTGATTTACTGATTAGATCAATTAGTTTGTTAGAAAAAAATAAGGATAAACTTAGAAAAAAAGCGCTAAAATACACAGATAATTTTTGAAAACAACAAGTGCCGTAAGCACCGCGGAAGCTTCCGTATTAGCAAGCCAACAAAATTGAAACTAACAATCATTAGACGACTTCAGCAACAAGTTGCCTTCGTCCAAATTCTCCTTCGGCGGACTTCGGTTAATCCTGATGTTAGTTTCAATGAGCGGGCGAGCTAAAAGATAATATATCTCTATGAAAAATAAGGATTGATAAAAAGAAAGAGGTCGGCGTCTTAATTCTAAATGAAAAAAATGTTCCGTGAAATATTAAATTTACTCTCTGTGCACGTTTTTTGTAGGCCGACTTCTGATTGCGAATACCACATAACACATAGGCAAGGGCGTTCGCTGCAACGCGCTCCGCTCCCGAAACCTACTCGTCGGCTGCAAGCTCGAGCCACGCAAAGTCGTGCAGATCAACACGCTCGCTCTGCTTTCTTCGCTCAACCTTAAACGGCTTGTACGCGGCACTGAACGTTGTCCTCAGGAACGAGGTCTTTCTTCCTCTTGCCCGGTGCAAGTAGAACACAATCTGCTCGCCGAAGAAATCAAGAACGTAAACCGCTTCGGTTCCTTCAGGAAGGTTTTCCGTCCTCGCGTCTCGCCCCAATTCCATTGCGAAGAAACCGCCTTCCCCTGCACTGCTTAAGTGGACGGTTGTTGTGTCTCTGAGTTGTGTTGAAGACAGGAATCCGAGCCTCGGCGAGATGGGGATTTCATTGTCGATGATCATCCACTCGCCTTCCTCACTCTTGGTTGCGCCGTCGCGGTTCATAATACCGGTCGTGACGCTCTTTCGCCTCGTCCTGTGCGTTCTTTGGATTGTTCTGGCAGCCCCGATCTCACGTCGGGGGCGTCTGTTTTGCGTTTGCTCTCTGCTTGTATGCATTAACGTCATTTTGCAGCACCTCTTTTCCCAACGACTACTTCTTCAATCTTAAATTTTTACCATCAAATAGTGGTAATACTATATAAATTTTTTCTTTTTATTTATAA
>RFJU01000139.1 GCA_003694805.1 Candidatus Woesearchaeota archaeon
GACAAAATAATTCTGGACGACATCAAACTCGGCCAGATACCACTATCTTATGAAGGCCTCTCACTGACAGGCAAGAAGGAGGAATCGAAATGAACCCAGAATACGAAAACCTTATCCGAAGATTTGAAGAACTCCCAACACTCATCGCCGAGAAAAGGAGCAAACTCCTCAATGTCAAGCAACAGCAAGAAGAAATCTCCTACAGATTAAGCAAGATGGAGAAGTACACCGCAGCAGAAGTCGCCCAGGAAACAGACAAAGACGGCAAAAAAAAGTACACCAACCAAACCTCCAGGGACGCCGAAACCCTCAAACGACTCAACGAGAACAACGACTACCAGGAACTCAAGAAAACCCTGGAAGAACTCGGAAGAACCAGGGACATCACAGAAGTAGAACTGCAAAAACTCCAGGACGAATTCAGAGCCAACCAGTACATCGTCAAAGTCCTGCAAGTGTCCAGGATCAGCGACGCCGAAGAAACCATCCTCAACCAGGAGAGAGTCATCGAACAACTCAAAGACACCATCAAGAACCTCAAAAGCAGGATTCCAGAAGAAGGGCGGAGGTAGGCGGTAAGGACACGGAATTCGGAAGCCACATCCCTCCCAGAACGGGTAAAAAGTGGGGACACTGCCGCCAATGACCAATGATGTCCAACAGGTCTCGGCTCCTGGGGCAAGAGCATAAACTGCCCCACACTCTTAAGAATGAAAGGAGGGAATGAAATGAAATGCGAAGGATGCAACACCGAAATCAGCGACAAAGTCGCAAGTTACAGCCAACAACACTTCGGCAAGGCCCTGTGCATGAAGTGCCAGGACATAGTCAGACAGGACAGGGCCAAGCAAACAACCCAGGAACAACCCCGAACACCGCCGCCTGAAGAAACCGTCATCGACACGCCAACAAACCGAAACAAGAAATGGAACATCAACCCCGACTTCATCGTCAAGATCCAGGGAAAAGAATTCATAACAGCAAACGGACTTCTTGAGATAGCCGAGCAGCAAGCAGGAGGAATCCAAAAAATAGAAGTGGTCTCACTCCACACCAACCCAGGAAACACAATCGCCACAGTCAGAGTAACAATGAAAGACGGTAGAATCTTCGAGGACTGCGGCAGCGCCAACAACGACAACCTCAAACCTACAATGCAGAAATACGCTGTGGAAATGGCCGTAACCAGGGCCAGAAGTAGAGCAATCCGATTCGGACTCAATGTGGACTACTGCAGCGTAGAAGAACTCGACGCATAAAGGAGGAAACCAAAAATGAGAAAAAGATTCGACCTCAAAACGGATGTGATACTCGGATACGGGGAAACATGGGGACTGACACTGAAAGAAGACATCGAAATCACAGCGGCAGAACTTACCGAAGCAAACCAGCCATTCAAGAACGAGTACATGACAGTGATCCTCGACGACGACAGGAAAGAAATCTGGCGGTGCTCAACAGACACTTACAAAGCAGCAATCAAAGCGCTCAAAGCAGTTTCAGGAGAGAACAAAGAAGAAAACTTCCTGTTCAAACTCTGCAAAGAAGAACCATGGGACAACCCACTCATAGTGTCAACACATGGAGGGTAC
>RFJU01000140.1 GCA_003694805.1 Candidatus Woesearchaeota archaeon
CAAACCAGCAGCAGCACTACAACCAAACCTACTCCCCACCAACGTCAAATCAAACACGTCAACTTCAGTCGAGCAATCCAAATCACCCAAACCACCAACGCACGACGACGAACACGGCGCACACGAACCCCCACAATCAACACCCTCCTCACCACCATTCTGAACACCATCAAAACATGAGGGAGCTGCCTCGAGCGACGTGATTTCTAGACCGTTGATGGTCCATTCGTTGTATGTTCCGCCAAGGTCGTCAAAGGTTATGTCGAGCGTTCCGTCAGCAACGTCTATTTGGGAAGTTCTCGTGCTTGGGTTGTTCTGGCCCAGGGTCAAGTCTGGGAAGAGCACCACGCCTTCTGCTTCGATTTTCATGTTGTCGATGGCGTGGTGGTGGTTGTTGAGGTAAAACGTGAGTTCATAGGCTCCGTTTGGCACATCGACACTGAAGGTGAGCGGGTTGTAGTGTTTGTGGTGGTCGCGGTAGATTGCATCTGTTATCTGGCCAGAGATGGAGTAGCGAGGGGTTTCGCTCCAGCCATACCCTCCGGGAGCGTAGTGCGTTGTTGGGAGGATGCTGATCCAGTCTTGCCGCGTGACGATGAAGTCGGGGTTGTCAAAGTCAAACTGGTATAGTGTCTCTGCGGGCGTGGTGCATTGTTGGTCTGCTCCGGTGCAGTCTTCGTCGACGCCGTTTCCGCACACTTCTGGAGCGCCTGGATGCACGCTCGCATTGTTATCATCACAGTCATCACCAACAAGGGCGCAGTCAGTGTTCAAGCCCGCAACGCCGTACCCGTCACCGTCACTATCCGTGCAAACACATTCCTGCGCCACGCCATCACAATCCTCATCCACACCATTCCCGCACACCTCAGACGCGCCGGGATTCACACCCGCGTTGCTATCATCACAATCAGGTCCAAGAGCGCAGCCACCCCCGTAGCCGTCCTTGTCAGCATCTGTGCAGACAGGGCCTCCGCCTCCTTGATACTCTACTGCTCCTGCGTCGCACGCGCCATCGTTACGAGGATTGCCGAAGTAGTCGTAGCTTGGGCACCAGGAGGGGTTTGCCAGGTTTATGGCCGGATTTCCTGCGAGTGGGGTGTAGTCCGCTCCTCTTTCGGGGTTGTCTGTCCAGTCCGGGTCGATGAAGTAGTCGCGAAGATCGATGTTATAGCGCGAGACTGAGTGTTGTTCTTTTCCGTCTGCTTGCACTTGAGCAAGAGTTTTTCTTATGTTGTTTCCGTATTCGTGGATGACTGGCTGGTTGGGTTCTGTGAAGTACGCATTATAGTCGGGTTTTGCAGTGTCGTACACGTCACGCTCTTCCCACCGATAGAATTGTCGGGCAGCATTGGTGGCTGCGAACCAGAGGTAGACGTTGTTTTGAATTACGTTATTTGCGGCGTTTGTTGTGCTCGTCGCGGTTCGGTCGTATTGCCAGTGAGTCACGGTGTTTCCTGCAAAGCCGCAGGATCGACCGACGGTATTATGGATAAAGACGAATCCTGCATTCTCGGCTGGGTGCGTGACTATTTCTCCAGTGCCGCATTCAAGTATGTTGTTAATCCAGAATGCGTATTTGTTTTGCGGATCATTGACTTCGCCATGAAAAATAGGTCCGTGCGTGCCGCAACCGTCCCATTGTTCTCGATGCGTTCCGGCGTCGAAGTCGTAGCAGTCCGTCCCGCTCCCTGCGGTGTAGACGGGCTCATCGCCGGGGTATGCTGATCCGCCAAAGAGCCTGCTTGAGTCGAAGACCGGAGCTGACGCGAGGGACGTTCCTGAACCAAAGGGTTGGGTTTCGCCGCTCTTGGGGAAACCTCCAAGAAATTGTGTTTTGTAAAAGCCCATCCAGTCTCCAATGTGGCCGATGGGCCCCATGGTGATGATTGCATCTTCAACTGCGATGTGGTGGTGGATGCCTGAGGACGCGTATGGCCACGCGTTGCCGAGGACGCGTATGCGTTGAAATATGAAGTGAGCGCCTGAGGAGGTTCCCAGTTGAAACCCATGCTTGTCGGCGTCTTTGTCTCCTCTGTGTTCTTGTGCGGCGAGGAGAGTGAGGTCTTGAACGAGGTGGTATGTTCCTTCAAACAAGCTGTTGCGCTTTTCTTTTGAGCCGATCCACACGTCTGACGCTGTTGTGATGGGTTCTCTCGGGTGGAAGTACCAGCGATCATCGCTGGGGTTTGGGCACCCCGTGGGCATGTCTTGATCGAGAACGACTGCGAGGGTTCCTGGCCAGGTGTTCGTCCAGGCGATGACATACTCGTCGGTCGCGGGAGGTTGATATTGGCTTCTGAGGTAGCGAGAGTCAACCCATTGACTGTAGGGCCGAAGCCCCTTTGGTCGGCCGAGTGTTGCTCCAACTGCTATGTCGTCGTCATCTACCATGTCGAGACGAAGCGGTGCTTGGATTCCTGCGTGGCCAGCGACGGATGTCGTCCCGCTTCTGGGATGCGTGCCAACTGCGTTACTGACGACGGCATGCGGTGCGCAAAACGTCCACACGTTGGTGCAGTCTTGGATGCCTGGTTGTGATCGATCGCAATCAAAGGGTGCGCCGGTGAATTTGTGAAAGTCGCTGTAAGAAACATCTGTGAGGCGGACGTAATTGGTGAGGATGGTGTTATCCCTGCCTTCTCCTTCTATGTGGTAGAATTGCACGGTTTTTCCTGTGCTCCCTGTCGTGGTCGTTCCCCTGTAGCCTTCTTCTAGTGTGAGTTGGGTGTCGCTCTGAATTGATGATACGCGAGTCCAGGGAACATATTTTTGTACGCGGTAGTTCACGTCAGTGTCTGTTGGGTCTGCGTCGCAGCGAATAAAGTCGCCGGGGGAGACTTGGCTTGTGAATTTCGTGTTCGTCCCTGTTATAGTTGTTACGCCATGGGTGCAGGCAAGGGTGCCTGTAAGCGTTGTTGGCGTTGTTGTTTTGCTCCAGGCTGCTGGGAGGTCGTTAAAGATTCCCGTTCCGATATGGCAGGTGTCGCCTGCCTTCATTATTTCGTAGCAGTGCCGAACTGTTGCAAAAGCACAATTCCCTGAAGTTCCGGGCGTGTTTGAGAGGCCGTTGCATGAGTCGTTCCCGTCCGTTCGGACGTAGTACGTTGTTGCGAGTGTTGCGTGGGTGGCTAACACGAGTATGACGAAGAAGAGCGCGGGACGGAGTAGACGCGTGTTTCTTGACATAAACCTGCAGTTATTTTTTTGTCTTGTCTTTTATAGTTTTCGTTCTAACAAAACCGTTTAAATGGTACTGCAAAACGTTTAAAAAGGACTGGAACGCACCTCGCTGCTGTGCACCGGTGGTCTAATGGCTATGACTCCGGCCTTCCAAGCCGGCTATCCGGGTTCGAATGGTTGATGAGTAACGTCTGTACTGACTATTATTCGTCGGCACGAAAGTCCCGGCCGGTGCACGTTCTTTTTTTGTTTGTTTCGTGTTTTTTGTGTTCCTGCCCCTTCCTCCGTCTTCTTTAGTGTTCGGCGCTACCGAAACGTTAATATACTCCTTCGCTCCTGGACTGTTCTGTTTAGCATGGGAGGGTCAAGTCAATGGTGAGCAGGTTTATCATTCATAAGGCCATGATTAAGTTAGCGCGGGAGATTATTCGCATTATCAGTGAGACCTCGAAGATTTTGAGTTCGCATGACGTGTCTGAGCAGGCGCTCACGGCTATTCAGCAGGGCGTCTTTGATATTGCAACGTATACGCAGAAGCTTTTTGCTGTCGTAACAAAAGATTCTGAAGTGGAGAAGGAGCACAAGGAACTGTTTGAGAAGCTAGATCAGGTGTTGAAGAGTGTTGAGGATGCTTTGGAGGATCGTAAGGTCGAGCCGAAGCTGAGGCACGAAGTTGACAAGATGGATGAGCTGGTCGAGGCCGCCGAGCTTGAGGAGTTCGAAGAGTTAAAGTCTGATTGGCGCATCCAGACGCATTTGAAAGAAGTGATTGACAAGTTGGACGTGTATAAAAAGCAGTATTTGCAGTTTTACGCGACGAAGAGGGATGAACTTGCAGTCTTGATGCGTGAGCTTGCTTTGCACATGACCGCCGTGCTCAAGCTTCTTGACATTGACGTGAAGGAGGATAAGGAGATTATGCTTCACTTGAAGATGGTGCATTCATTAGTTGATGAGGCAAAGCAACCAGCGTTGAGCGGGGTGTGGGAGAAGACTGGGCAGAAGCAGTACATGGACGAGGTTGTGGAGAAGGTTAACGAGGAATTAAAAGAAGAAATGAGTGATGGCAGTTCTTAGCGCTGTTTTTTATTTTTTCGTTTTGTCTAGAGTTGGAGTGTTGTTATTTTGCTGATGCCGTCGCTGTCCATAGAGACGCCGTAGAGGTTGTCTGCTTCTGAGATGATGGCGTCGTTGTGGCTGATGATGAGGTATTGTGCCTTGTCAGCGTAGGCACGGATCATTTTTGCGAGTTTTTCGCTGTTGTGCTTGTCGAGGGCGGCGTCAACTTCGTCTAGGACGTAGAAACTTGCCGGTTCGTGTTCTTGGACGGCAAAGAGGAAGGCTAGGGCTGTGAGTGTTTTTTCGCCGCCGGAGAGTGAGCGAATATCCATGAAGCGCTTGGTTGAGAGGCGGACTCGGAGAGTGAGCCCTCCTGCGAAGGGGTCTTTTTTATCTTCGAGTTCGAAGAAGGCTTGGCCCTTCGTGGAGAGTGTTCCGAAGATGGTGCTGAAGTTCTTGCTGACGACTTCGTAGGTTCGCATGAAGAGTTCTTTTTTACGGGAGTCTATTTCATTGATCATGACGAGGACATCTTCTCGTTCTGTTGCAAGACGCTCTTTTTTCTTGATGAGTTGGTCGTACTCTTGACTTACTTTGTCGTAAATTTCGAGGGCTTTGAGATTGACGGCGCCAAAGTTTTCGAGGAGTTTCTCGAATTCGTTGATTTCTCTTGTCATGACCGCCTCGCTTTTTCCTTCGAAGCGCGGGACGCCATCGAAAGGTTTTGCTTCTTCTTCTATGGCGGCGATTTCTGCTTTGAGACGCGCAATGTCGAGGTTGATCGCGTTTGCTTTGGCTTGAAGCGTGCGTATTTGGTCTTGGAGTTGGAAAATATTGTTTTCAGCTTTGGTTATTTCCTCTGCGATTTTGCTCCTCTTGTTGAAAAGGTCTTTGAACTGAGCAAAGAATTTCTTCTCTTCTTGTTCTTTTTGTTTGAGTTCTCGCTCTTGTTTGGTTATTTGCTCTTGAAGCGTTTTTTGTTCGGTGAGGAATTGTTCTCGCTCTTTTTCGTGTTGCTTGAGGATTTTTTTGATGTTTTGTGCTTCTGGCCCGAGGATGTTGGCCATTTCGCTTTCCGCGTTTTTAAGTTGGGCGCGAAGTTCGACGATTTCTGTTTTGAGTTCTTGGCGCTTGTCTTGGAAGGTGTTGAGTTCTGCGAGGAGGCGGGGGTTACGCATCGTGGCCAGTTTTTCTCTCAGATTGCTCTTTTCTATTTTGAGCGTCGCGAGGTTCCTCGTTTTCTGGCTTATTTCATCGGCGAGTTTGTCGAGTTCTTTGGCGATGGTTTCCTTCTCTTTGAGGAGTTTTTGCTTGGCTTCTTTGTTCAGATCGAGGTCTTCCGAATCGATAAAGAGTGTTTTTTCTTGTTTGATAATTTCTCCTTCAAGTTCGGCTTTGAGTGTCCTGAGGCGCTCTATGAGTTCGTCTTGGTCTTGTTTTTTCTGTTCGAGTTTTCTGATGATTGCTTCGATGTCTGCAAGTTCTTTTTCGATGGCGTGGAGTTCTTTTTGTGTTTCTTTTTCCTGAAATCCTGTCCCTTCCTTGCGGTTGCGAAATCCGCCTTGCATGGCGCCGCTCCGTTCGATGAGATCTCCTGATTTCGTGACCATTCTGTAGGTTCCGATGCCGATGCTTCTGGCTGCAGGAATGGATTCAACGATGAGCGTGTTGGCGAAGACGTAGGCGAATGCTTTGGCGTATTTTTTGTCGTACGTGATGAGGTCCACGGCGCGACCAATAATGCCTTTGGATTTGGGCGCTTGTTGTGGCGGCGGCGGGGTTATTTTGTTGAGGGGGAGGAAGGTTGCAACACCGAGTTTGTTGTCCTTGAGGTAACGGATGCACTGCTCGGCAACTTTGTCGTTTTCAACGACGACAGCGTTCATGCGCGCGCCAGCCGCAACTTCGAGGGCGGATGCTAGATCCCTCTTGACGCTGCCGAGCTGCGCGATTGTTCCGTGGATTCCTCGTATGCTCTTTTTTTGTTCGAGAATGCGCTTCACTGCGAGGTTTCTCGTTGCCGCTTCTTGTATGGTTGCCGTTCTTGCTTTGAGTTTTGAGTGCTCTTCTTTTTTCGAGAGGAGCTTGTCGCGCGCGTTTGCAAGCTGTGCAGCTATATTGCTGCTTTCATTGAGTGCCTTGCTCAAGTCAAGCGTGGTTTGCTTGAATCGTGCTTTTTTTTCTTTAAGCTCTTGTAGTTGATCTTTGTGTTCCTTGGCAAGCTTTGCCACCTTGCTTATTTTTTCGTCAAGCGTTGAGAGTTTTATTTCGATACGGTCCTGTTCCCTGAGCAAGTTTTGCTGCTGTTCCCTCAGTTCGCTAATTTCTTCTTGGATGTGTTCGGCTTCCTTATCGATGGCTACGATGCGGCTGTCCAGGTCCGCAGCGTCCTCCATGTGAT
This sequence comes from Candidatus Woesearchaeota archaeon, assembly GCA_003694805.1. Classification (NCBI taxonomy): domain Archaea; kingdom Nanobdellati; phylum Candidatus Woesearchaeota; species Candidatus Woesearchaeota archaeon. The sequence continues at coordinate 6,644 of RFJU01000140.1, forward strand.
GTTTTTGCTTGAATTCATCTATTCGCTTCTCAAGCTTTTCTATCTCTTTTTCCTTCTTTGCAATTTCATCAATGATTGATTTTCTGCTCTTTTCTTGGATTTTTATTTTTGAATCAAGCTCTTTGTTGGTTCTGAGCAACTCTTCTCGCCGCTCTTGCAGTTTGAAGAGTTCTTGCTTGAGCGTTTCAATGCGTTGCTTGCCAAGAGCGATGTCGAGCCTGAGCTTTTCGACTTCTTTGTGCAACGCGACTTGGTCGCGCTCTCCTTTCTCTTCAACTTCCTTGTTGATAGCTTCAACGTTCTCTTTTTTCTTTGCAATATCTTCTCTGAGTTTACGTATTTGTTCTTCGGCTTTTGTTATTTTTTCTGTGTATCCTTGGTAGGTTGCGAGGTGTTTGTCAAGTTCGTTTGTCTTTTTTTGTTTTTTAAGGTCTAGAAGGGTTGCCTTGTTTCGCTTGAGTTTCTGGTCGAGGTCTTTGAAGCGTTGGGCTTGGTCGCGTTCTGCTTTGAGCTCTTTGAGGTAGCTCTCTCGTTCAGTGAGGATGATGTGTGCTTCGTTGAGTTTTTCTTCGACACGGGTGAGTTCTCGCAGAGCTTTTTCTTTTTTGTCTTCGTAAATAGAGATGCCTGCGATTTCTTCAATAACCCGCCTTCGTTCTTCAGGCGTCATATCTGCCATGTGAACGATGTCTCCTTGGAGGACGATGTTATGCCCGTCTGGGTCAATTTTTGCCTTGGCAAGGATTTCAAGTATTTGTTGGCGGGTGTGCGTCTTGTCGTTGATTTTATAGGTGGACTGTCCTGTCGGTTTGATGATACGAGTGATTTTAAGCTCGTTGCCAACGTTGCCGAAGACGTTGTTGGTGTTTGCAAAGTAGATGGAAACTTCGCCTTGTTTTGCTGGGCTTCTTTTCTTTCCGCCGTTGTAGATGAGGTTGGCGCTTTTCTCTGCCCTGAGGCCCTTGGCGCTTGCTTTGCCAAGAACAAAGCAAATGGCGTCGAGAATGTTGCTCTTTCCGGAACCATTGGGGCCGAGGACGCAGTTGAATTTTTCGCCGAGAACGAGCTCGGTTTTGCTCGCGAAGGACTTGAAACCCTTCATCTCTAGTCGAGTAATTCTTGTCATGGTATGTCTCTTATGTCTCTTGTTTCGTGCTGCTCCAACGGAGGTGTTTGTCTCGAGAGGTGTTTATAAAGCTTGCTGTTTGTCAGGAGAGGTATCTTTTTGTCAGGGAGCATATTTTGTTGGTGTGATAGGAGGATCTGGTGAATCGAGAAGCAGGAGAAGAACGTTTGTTTTTTTCAGTATGTGTTTTCAGCGTATGTTTAGTTTCTTGAGCAGCTCTCTTGTTGCTTCTTTGGCCGCCTTGCTTCCTTGCAAGAGGAGTGTTCCGGTTGTGTACTTAATGAGTGTGACGCCGGGGCCTTTCATTCGTACGGTTTCGTAAGGCGTTTTTGTGTTTTCAAAGGAAAAGCCGTGACGCGTCAGGGTGGCAAAGGTTTTTTCGTCCGGTTTCTTGCTTCTTCCTGCGGGTCCTGTTGGGGCAAGGGTGGTTTGCCGGGGTTTTCGCAGTTCTTTCACCGGCGCCCATGACGCGCGTATAATGCTTGCGAGCTTGGGGTTATTGTACTGTTCTTGAAGTGTTTTTTGCGTGGCAGGGTCTGTGAGGTACCCTGAGCCGAGGTTGATGCCTGTCTTGGCAGTGAGCTCTCGAATTTTCTTGTCTCGTGTCACTTTTGCGAGAATGGAGGCGGCAGCAACGCATGTGAAGCGCTGGTCGGCTTTGTTTTCGCAGAGGAGGGTGAAGTCTTGGTTCCCTAGCTTTGTTTGGAGGTACTTCTTGAATGCGTTGGTGTTCTTTGTTGGAGAATCTACAATGACAGTGGTTATGGGAAGGCGTTTGGTGAGCTTTTTGATAATGGCCACTGCAGTGTCCGCTTCAAGCCAGTTGAGATTGGTTGTGGTTGACTGAACTGCGTGGTCGATTTCCGCGGGGTGTACGATGATGATTTCGTGGGGGTGGCGTGTGATTTCCTTGTATAGCCGCTCGCGGGCGGGGGGTGAGAGGAGCTTGGAGTCGGTCACGCCGAGTTTTTTGAGGTCTCGTTCTTGGTTGGGTGTAAGGGCGACTCCTGCCATGACTAGCGGCCCAAAGACCGGACCTCTTCCTGCTTCGTCAATGCCCAGCGAGTACATAGGTGGCTGCTTTTGGGGCGTGCTGGGTATTTAAGTGTTCGGGTTTCGCAAGGCAACAGTCCCGTCTGGCAAGCGCGTGCTTTTCTTGTTGCTTCCTCGGTGCTCCTTCTTGTGCAGGCTTGCTTTTGTTATTCGCTCCTTCAGGTGTAGGCGCCGGCGACGCGGCCGAGTGCGTTGCTGGCCGCTTTTCTCCTTTTCCTGCGTTTTGTTGTGTTTGGTTCGATCGCGACCGCGTCAGTCGCGACTGACAGCAGGTGAACAAGCGTCTCCAAACCTTGTTTGGGGTTTTTTTCGTCCGGCCTCAGCACTGTGTTGTTTACTTTTTCTGCAACGCCTAGCACGCCTCTGAGCAGTCGTTCAAAGGTGGTGTGAGGTATTGCTTGCGCGTTGGTAAGGTAGAGGCAGGGCGTGTTTGCATCGTCGGCGGGGGTTTCAGAGATGCGAGTGATTTCTTCACAATGGTATGTCTTGTTCTGCGTGTCGTAGACGATTCGATAGTGGATGTTGTTGGGTGGGGAGGGGTGATGGTATCGAGGAACTGCTTTGTTCATTGTAGGCCTCCTTGTGTGTCCTGTTTTCTTGTTTTTACCAAGTGTTGTTTTTGGTGTTGTGTGTGGCTGTGCTTTGGTTATTGTTTGCACGTGTGTTGTTCATTCCTTTTGCCTGTTGCTGCTCTGCTTATGTGATGCAGGAGGTGCTGTTTTGGCGTCCTTGGTTGGACGGGGAGGGCTTCATGGGAAAGCAAGAATCAAGAAGAGAGTGGTTGCAGCACTGCCTGCCGATGATGGCTGCGGCTCGGAGTGGTGTTTGCAGGTCTTGTTCGTTTTTTGTTTGTTTCATTTGCTTTCCCTCGTTTTGTTCTTTTTCTTGTTTTTCCTAGTCTGTTCTCTACAAGGTTTTGAAGAGCGCTCAGGTGGAATATGCTGAGCGCATACTCACTTGGAAATAAAGGTGCAGAGAACAGAGGTATTGCTAAGAAGGTGCCACTGATTCTGAGGCGAGTACCTTCCTAGCATGCGTGTACCTTGATTGGTTTGAGTATTTATATTTTTCGCTTGGAGAGGGATTTTTTAGCTGAGATATGTTTTGAAAATTGTTTAGAAGCTGTTTTTTCTCGTTTTAGTGGTTGTTTTGTTCTTCGCGGTTCTTCACCGTTCGTTTCTCAAGTTCTTGTTTGCGTCGTTCGAGGTAGTCTCGTATGTTTTCAAAAGGGAGGGTGGCGAGGTCCTTGCGCATTGTTGCGCTGTGGGGTATTCCTTTCGTGAAGTTGATGATTTGTTGACGGATGTGTGTTGTTGGAATGTGATAGTGGCTAGCGAGGCGGTAATAGGAGAGGGCGTCGTCGAGTTGGACGTGGTACGGCCATTGATATGTTGTGCCTGTTTCGAGGTAGGTGTTGATAGCGTGGAAGATGCGGGGGCGTCCTATTGCTCCTCTGCCGACCATGACGTAGTCGCAGCCTGTTTGTTCGAGCATGCGTTGAGCATCGTGTGGCGTTCGTATGTCTCCATTGCCAATGACTGGGATCCGTACTGCTTGTTTGACGTGGCGGATGGCGTCCCAGTCTGCCCGGCCGGAGAAGTATTGTTTTTGTGTTCTTCCGTGGATGGTTATTGCAGCAGCTCCTGCTTTTTCGCAGAGTTTTGCGACAGCCACAGCGTTGCTGTGGTTCTCATCGATGCCTTTGCGTATCTTGACGGTGAATGGTTTGGTGAGGTGCCGCGTGATGGTTTTGAGGAAGTGGTAGAGTTGTTCTTCGTTGGCGAGAAGAGCAGATCCTGCCCCTTGCCTGATGACTTTGTAGACGGGGCAGCCGAGATTGAGGTCGATGATGTCTGCATAGCGTTCCACGGCTTTTGCGGCGGTGATGATGTCTTGGAGATTGGAGCCGAAGATTTGAACGCTCGAGGGTTGTTCACTGGGGTGGAGTGCGAGTTTGGCAAGTGTTTTCTCGTTTTTCCTGGCGATGGCGGTGGCTGAGATGAATTCTGTTGTGGTAAGCGCTGCTCCGTGTTTTCTGCAGAGTGCTCGGAAGGCGATGTCTGAGACGCCGGACATGGGCGCGAGGAGTGCTTTGCCTTTGAGTGGTGGAAAGCGTGGCATGGGAAGAATGAGTGGTGGTCGTTGGTGGTTTATATATAATCAGTTTATAGGTGCTGCTTGTGCAATGGTGAGGCGACGCTAAAACCTTAGGGGTTTTTAACGTGTATGGATGCTTCTCAGGTGGCTGCAGGCATCTTAACGTCCATTATAAACGTGTGGATTTTGGAAGGTTTGATGGTTTCCTTGACAAAAAGCACGAGGACTTAATACTGCCTTCCTTGTCCATTCTTGATCGTGACAACGTTTGATTAGGATTCGTGAGCAAATTCGTCTCGTCGGACCCTAAAAAAAGAAAAAGAAGCATTGCATTATCCAATTAACAAGGGAATGTTGGCCTGTTGCTGCCAAGTAGGCACCCATCGCAAAGTTTGCCATGCCAAGCACAAACCCTATTATTGAGCAAATAAGCGATACCGTTGCGAGTTTTCGTCGTGCTTTGCCTCGTACACTTAACAGCAATCCAAGAATTGCAATTGGCAAACCAAAGAGGGGTATCAACCAAAACACTAAACTAAGACTTCCAAGAACCGGTGCAGTTTTCGATGCTTTTTCTTCAATCACACACAACACCTAAAAAGAGCATTGAAAGCAACATTTATGACTTTTGCGAATATGGTTTGGTCAAAGTAAGCAAAATCGCATTGGCAGCTTCTCTCTCGCTCATTTTCATTACTCTTTCCTGTGTTTGCTAAAACAAGGCTGTCGTTTGCAAGAAGGCTTTGCAAACCAAAAAGAGAGGGAGTAGATTATTTTCAGAAGTGCCCTGTGAATTTCCAAGTGAGCAGCATGGGAGACGAGGATAAGAAACTGTTCGCGCGTTCTCAATCAAGGCAGAGACCAATAGTCGGGTTGTTTTTTGTTTGATTTCAGCAAATACGGTCTTGATTTCATCTTTTGAAAATTCACAATCATTTCATTTCAGAAAAACTATTATTCTTTTTCAACGGACGATATGAGAGAAGATAAAACAAGTAGGAGGTAAACAAAAATGGAAGTAAGTAAAAAAACAGTACTGGGAGGGGTTTTTCTGATGCTCCTTCTCGGAGTCGTTCTTGTAAGTGCTAGCGGGTATTACAGCGCTTACGAGCTTCATAAGAGATTGATGGCCTCTGATGACTTTGTTGCCATGCATACTGCAATGATGCGGGGCGATTTTAAGGCTGCTGAGAAATACCATGAAACGTTGGACTTCGAGTGCCCAATGCATGACTTAGTTAAAGAAGGAGATGTTTCATTGGAAGATTTTCAGGTGATGCATGAATGGATGATGTCCGGAAGGTTCCCTAAAGAAAAACCAGCACAACTCAGTGAAGCTGCTTGGGAATTCCATAAGAGTCATCATCCTGAAATCTATAAATA
>RFJU01000141.1 GCA_003694805.1 Candidatus Woesearchaeota archaeon
GGATGAGCGGGCGCAGCGGGCGGATCGTGATGATCCGAATGGGGTTGTTGACGTGACGGATTTGAATATTGTTGCGAACAACTTCGGCAACACGTACTAACAAAACCTCGCCAACCAAATTCTTTTTCAAATCACGCACCAAAGGCGCCAACCAAGAAAGCAGAACGCCAAAGAAAGAAGAACACCAACAAGGAACGAGGATCGGACCTGACACGAGAAGAGGTTAATACGCGTTGCCGAAATTCTGCGAAACACAGTTTAAGTCGCTAATGTCCACCTGCCGAAAAGGCTCCTCATTCATAGAGCACCCGTTCGCCTGCTTGCCCTTCTCAAGCCAGCAAGGATCGCCTTCAGCACATCCAAACGAACTACCGACGAGCGTCAAGTCATAAATGTCAACCTTGTTGGAGCAGTCCAAGTCGCCCGGCTTGTTCTCATCGTACTCACAAGGACACGCAGGACAAGGACCTCCACAATCAACCCCCGTTTCTCCTTGGTTCTGAATGCCGTCCGAACACGTCGCGTTCTGTCCTGACCCTGCATACTCAATAGTAACTTCGTAGTCCGTGATAGTAAACCCAGACGTGCCCGTAGCATCCGCAAAAACAAACGTAATAGTATTCGATCCTTCAACAAAATAACTCACAGGCATTGACTGCTCCCCAAACACGGGCGGCGAGCCAGCACGCTGGTTACGAATGTTCTCAGGAGGAACATCCAAGTCGCCGTGCCCGTTAATGTAATACCCAACCTCTGCTTGACTGTCAATGTCAACACTCCCTATCCGAACCCGAGCGCTTTGCGCGTTCTGAAGTGTTTCAATAGAAATCACAGTCGACTTCTCCGTTCCCTGCATCGTTCCGAAAAAATCGAGCGGCATATTCTCCACAGCAGTGTACGTTTCATTATACGGCTCAGACCCAACAGGGGGATTAGAACAATACGCACTGCACGTGTCAGGCTCGTTACAAACATCCCTCGTACCAGGATCATTGTCAAAGCAATCGCTATTACTCAAACACGCAACGCCCTCCTGCCAACTTCCTCCACAACAATACCCCGAAGAAACGTTTTGACCGCCGCACGCGCAGAGGAAACCAACCCTCCCCTCCCCGCACTCAGGGACACCGCCCCCGAAAAACCTCGGGCCGTAGACCGGTGTCTGACTGCCGAACTCGTGCGCCCCGAGATCAGGAGCGCTACCAGAGTACGAGTCTGAAATTCCAGGAATGACAACACCCTTATCGATGACGCCCGCGCCGCTTTTCAGCTGCCAATTACACGACCCAGGCACGGGGTTTCCACTTTCACCAGGCGGGTGCGAACACGATTCAAAATCCGCGTATGTTGTTATCATCCCATGCTCTTGATACCCTGTTGCAGAGAAGAATGCTGAGTTAGAGCTGTAACTCGCCCCCCGCCACCGAATGAGCGTCGGCGCGGGCGAGAGTGCATTGTAGTCAATCTCCGTGAGCGCGTGCTCCACGTCACCCGTCTCCCACGTTGGATAACCCCCCTCGTTGTCAAGCCACACGTTGTTCTTAATCCTGGCGTTCTGCCAACCCCCGCTGACCTCCCACGCCTGCGATGCGTCAGCAATACTGTTATGGTATACCTCAAAACCGACAGGCGCATTATGCGTCTTAAAACTGTTTCCTGCAGGGATGTTATAGATTTCATTCTGCCAAATAATCGCTGGTCCGCAATAGAGCGGCTGCAAACTAATACCGCTATGGACGCTCGTGATTCTGTTATTCCACACACGAATATTGTGGTAGGCGAAATCCAAAACAATACCATCATCAACGCACTCGAACAAGTCGTTATTGTTAAAGTCTAAATCCCTGCTGTATGGATCCCTCCAATCAGCGTTAATCTTATCCGCCCGCAAGGCAGAACTATCCGCGTGGCCCAAGCAATCATAAAACCTGCTCACTTTGTTGTGCTCTAACACGTGGCCCTTTCCCGTCACGATAATCCCGTGCGTTCCTTTATTGATGCTCGACTTTTGACTATAGGGCGCCCAAGCGTCGTTCCAACCCTGCACGTCGTTGTCAGCAATGTACCAGTCTTGATCCTGCCCGACATCGGTACTCCCGGCAATCGCTCCTCCAACCTCGCGCATCGTAACACCCCGCACCACGAGTCCGACAGCATCATCGCCACGAATGCCCAGGCCCGCGTTCACAATAGTGAAATCTTCCAAGAAAAGATACCGGGACCCCATAACTTCGAAGAGCGGCGTGTTAGAACCAACAGGTGCACCGCCGTCAAACACAACACCCGCAGCGCTCTCTCCCCGAATGATGAGGGGAAGCGAAAAGCTACTTCCGCCCAATCCGCGGAGATTAAACGGCCCGTTTGTGTACGTGCCATTATGGACGAGCACGAGATCGCCAGGACTCGCAGAGGCGGCAGCGGTGGCGACGTTCGTGTAGCAAGGCTGTTGAACACTCCCTGAACACGAAGGGTACACGTGCAGCGTTGCGCCACTATGATCCTTCCTTGGCACGTCCCGTGTCGTGATTGTTCCGGTCTTGACAGACTCCCCGATCACACCGTCAGGATCCGTAACGGTGATCCTAAACTCATACGTCGTTCCCGGTTCAAGATTAATCAAACTTCCCGCGAACTGGTTCGGGCACGTCCACTCATCAACATACCCGAGCACTTCACCGTTTGTCCTCATCATGGGAAGCGCTTCTTTCCAAGAAGAAGACCCGCTCTTTCTGAATTCCACACGAGCCTTGCTGTTCCAGTTAGAATCCCCTGTTATGTGCCAGCGAAACCCAGCGCTGTGCAGTGTCGTCTTGTCCACGAAGAACGCGCCGGTCGTGACCGCTTCCTGTGCAGCGACCAAGGGAAACGAGAGCAACAAGGCGAGCCAGAGCAAGAAAAGGAATGGTTTAACCATGGGTTCCGCATTGCCTTATGGAATAAAAGGGTATTTAAAGGTTTTGAGAAGAGCGGCTTTAAAAGGAGGGGGTGTTGCAAAGATGGTGGCCAAAGGAAAACGCCATCGTAAGAACCTTGTCAAGGAATTGTTGAAGAAAAAGATGTTGAAGAAAATAGAAATAGCAAAGCCAAAAGGGACGCTAAAAACGGGAAGGGTGAAAGAAGAGAATCTTTCCACGACTAGCTCCGCAACTAGTCAGAACAATGCATCAGTACACACACGGGGAATCAAGCACTTCACCCGCTCAACAGTGAGCGATGGTAAGCGCAATGGTAAGCGCATTGGCAAGCAAAACTTTAAAAACCACTTGCAACTCTTTGAGGCACGCTGGGCCCGTAGCTTAGCCTGGAAAACAAGGCCACTCGCCACGCCCTGCGCTGGCAACCATCAGGCTTTTGGGCAATAGAGTGCTCGACTGATAATCGAGTGGTCCGGGGTTCAAACCAATATCAACGGCGCCAGAACACAGGCAGGAAACGACTCTTGTAGCATCCATCCTTGCCGTTCAATAGCGCGCCGTGCTTGTGAAAGTCCCCGCGGGCCCAGTTCTTTTCCCAATCATCCTCTCGACACACTTCATCACTTCTTACGCTCATCGCTCATGCTCACAAAACCCCCGTGCGCCTAACCACGCACCCGTTTGTTCAACGCCCCGCGCCCAGCCAGGCACCCCTCCCTTTTTGAACCCGCATGCGTCCAATCACACACGGAACACAGAATACCGAAACATATAATAATAGCGCACTGAAAAAAGAAGCCTATGAGCTATCTCATCTTAGTACGACACGGAGAATCTCGCTGGAACATCGCCAACAAGTTTACCGGCTGGGTCGACGTCCCCCTCTCCCCCACCGGCGTGCACGAAGCCCTCATAGCAGCACAAAAGCTCAAAAACGTTCCAGTAGACATAGCATTTACTTCGAAACTCGTCAGAGCGCATGAGACCCTCCTTCTCATCCTCTCGGAACAAGAAGCGACCGGCATCTTCCTTCACAGCACCGGCAGACAAGCAAAATGGTCGCTTCACCCCCACAAGTTCGAAAAGAACGAAATTCCCATCATACCTGCAGAAGCCCTTAACGAGCGGTACTACGGAACGCTGCAGGGCATGGACAAACACGCGGCCAGAAGAAAATGGGGAGAAGAGCAAGTCTTCCTCTGGCGACGCAGCTATGATGTCAGACCCCCAGGCGGCGAATCCCTCAAAGACGTGTACCGGCGCGTTGTTCCCTACTTCAAAAAACATATCGTCCCCCACCTCCGCAAAGGAAAAACCGTCCTCGTCGTAGCCCACGGCAACAGCCTCAGGGCCATGATAAAGCACATCGAAAACATACCTGACAAAGACATCCCCCACTTAGAACTCGCACTTGGAAAACCGCTCATATACCGCTACGGAAGAGGACAGTTCAAAAAAGAAAATTTCGACCACGCATTTACGAGGCCGCTGCACTGGACGCATAAAAGACGCGCTTTGCCAACGACACGGACGCGACGCTCGGCCACGAAAAAAACCAGAAACTCCGCGACGAATAAAAAGCAGCCAGCAAGAACGAAGGGAAGCAAAGCAACAAAAAAACGAAAAAAGTAAGAAAAGTAAGAACGCAACAAAGAACGCGTGAAGAGACACAGGGCAACAAGGAACCAAAGATAAAAGAATCATGAACGGAACTAATATACGAGCAGCGCAAGGGGAAAAAGAAGTCTCCGGGCACGAATCAAGCAACACGCGAGGCGCATCAGAGAGTCTTGAAGATAGAACCAACCTCAACCGCAAAGAGTACGAAAGAAAAATCATCGAACACTCAAAAGCATGGCAAGACCACGCAAAACTCCACCCGCCCCAAAACCCTCCCAGACTCCTCCTTGCAAAAGAAAAACTGCAAAGCCAAGAACAAGACGACGTGCAAGACCACAAGCCCCTTGACTTCTCCTCACCCGCTGACGACTTTCCACAAGAAGAGGAAGTGCTGAACTGGCGGTGTAGCTGTGGCAAGGCGAGCTTTGACGTTGAAGAAGACGGGGCAGTGACTGCGACCTACGACGTCAAAGGCCCCGCCGTCCGCTCCACGACCTACGGAACACCAACACACGACACGGCCGCGTATGCAGCACCCCAACAAATGCCAAGCGGCTACACGAGCGCGCCCAAGCAAAAGCAAACGTACGCAAACAAGCCACAAAAAGCAGTGTACAAAAAACAAGACAAGCCCTACCAATAAGCAAGCCCCACCAAAAAAGCAAAGAGCAATGAAAAGAAAAACGCCACGACCAACGAAGGCCATGCCAGAAGCCAAACGAGTAAGGAGCAACGCGCCCAAGGAGAACGATCACAAGAAAGCAACAAGGCCGCGAAAGAAGAACAAGAACAACACGAGCAGCGAACAAGAAGCAAAGACGCAGGCAGAACCCGAACTCGCAACTATTCTCCAAGCACAAAGAAGCGAACTTACCGAACACCACATCTACCAGCGATTAGCAGCATTCGAAGCAAACAAGCACAACAAAAACATTCTTGAACGCATCGCAAATGACGAGCTTCACCACTACCGCTTCTGGAAAAGTGTCAGCAAACAAGACGTAACCCCGAACAAAGCAAAAATACTCCTCTACACCACCATGGCCAAAGTCCTCGGCCTCACGTTCACCCTCCGCCTCATGGAATACGGAGAAGACGCATCTATCAAAGGGTACCGCCGTCTCAAAAAACACATTCCCGGCGTTTCACAAATACTCAAGGACGAGCAACGCCACGAGCACGAACTCATCTCACTCCTCAAAGAAGAAAAACTTCACTACGCAAGCAGCATCGTCCTCGGCCTCAACGACGCCCTCGTTGAACTCAGCGGAGCTCTCGCAGGGCTCACCTTCGCTCTCGCAAATGGGAAACTCATCGCCGTCACGGGACTCATCATGGGCTTTGCAGCCAGCCTCTCCATGGCAGCTTCGGGCTACCTCAGCTCGAGAGAAGAGGAACAGGAGCGGGGCGGCAAGGAGGAAAAAAAGCCGCTCACGTCAGCATTCTACACCGGCATTGCATACCTCCTCACTGTCATCGTCCTCATAGCGCCCTACTTCATCTTCAAAAACCCGCTTGTTTCTCTCGCAGTGATGCTTGCAGCGGTCTTGTGCATCATCGCGTTCTACACCTTCTACATCTCAACAGCCAAACAGCTTCCCTTCAAACGCCGCTTTGCCGAAATGGCACTCATTTCACTCGGCGTCGCCCTTATCACGTACGGTGTTGGATGGGTGCTCAGAACCACCATCGGCGTTGACATATAGAAGAAAAAACCCTCCAGAACAGGACCCTGAACAGAAACGAGCAAAACAACACCAACGACGTACACGCGCCTCGCTCAACGCTTGCCAGGAAGAATGGGAACAAAGGCAAAACCACGAAACACTTCCTGCTCCCACTTGCCTTCTTCTTGCTTTGTCAGGCGAACAATGGCGTCACGCACCGGAGAGACAACATTTCCTCCCTCCCTGACCGAAGCGAGCAAATGCAAAGGAACCGCGTCAAACGCTGCACTCACTAAGATGTTGTCAAACATGCCGTCCACGCCCTTGCTCGCGTCATCGTGCACGACGCACACATTACCCATCTTTTTTGTTCGCTCTTCTGCCAGCTTTGCCAAGCTGCCAATTCTTTCAACACCAACGATGCTTCCTTGAGGGACCAACTCGTGCAACAACGCAAGGACGTACCCACTCCCGCACCCAATCTCAAGAACGTGAGCATCCACTCTAGGCTGCAAAAGAGAGAGCATGAATGCGATGGTGGACGGCTGGGAGATCGTCTGCCCCCACCCAATAGGAAGAGGGGTGTCTTCATAGGCCTGATCCTTCAACGCAGGAGGAACGAACTCCTCTCTCGGAACGTTTGCAAACGCCTGCACAATTCGAGAAGAGAATCCTTGGTCTTGGAGCTTCTTGAGCAAGAGCGCTTTCTTCTCTTGCAAATCCCCTCCGAAACCCGGCACGTTCTTCTTCGCACCCATCTCCTCCGTCACCTCTTCTTTTTTATTCTGAAAAAATTGAAAAAACCAGTGGGTGAGCCTTTGTTTTTCAAGTCTTTGTTTTCTTTTCCCCGGCCAAGAATCTCACCGTAGTAACGTTCCTTACAGTCATGTACTGGTATTGTTTTAGACCAATAATTTTATTCAGACGGCTCTTGTTATACTCTGTTCTCCTAACATTCCAAATAAGTGCCCCCTTGACATATCGAACATCAATAAACTCTTTTTTTACAGGAAGCGCATCAACGATGTTTTTTGAGTCAATTGCAGGAAACAAAAAAGCGACATCCGTCTTTTGTTCGGCATCATTTTTCCAGCGCTGAGGAATCGCGTCTGCAATGTTTTTTATTTCATGTTTAGTTTTAACGAGTGCTTGCACTGCAAAACCAAATTCTTTCTTTAATTTTTTTGGTATGTCGTTTTGCAACGTTTCTCGTTTCACGTCTGATTCAAACATGACATTTCCAGAATGAACATAGGTCGTAACATTTCTATACCTCAAGGATTCAAAAAGAGACTTCAACCGTTTCATCTCAACCTTCCTTGACCCCCCAACATTGACACCCCTGAGCAAGGCAACAAATTTCATGAAACCCCTACCGACTTGAAGTTTATAAACCAATCGTTTACCTGCACGGACCTGTTCATGCATCGCAAGCGTTCAGCACGCCTAACCACGCGCACCACGAGCCTTTAAAAGCAACAAAAACGAACAGCACCAAAAAGAAACGGCCCGCATAACCTCCCACGAGCAGGACCTTGCAGCCAAAAACCTTTTCCAACCCCAAACACTACGTTTAAGAACAACCCCATGTTTTCACATGATGCCGTGCCAAGAACACTCCCCATCAAAACCATAACAGCCGACCCGGCGACGAACATCGCCATTCACACCATAGAGCAAGGCAAGCAAGCCCTCATCTTCGTCAACACACGCCGATCCGCAGAGGCACTTGCAGAACGAATAGCAAGAGCAACGGCGACGAGCAACACTGCCCTGCACCACCTAAGCGAAACCATTCTTTCTGCGCTCAGCACGCCAACGAAGCAGTGCAAAAGACTTGCAGCGTGCGTCAAGAAAGGCGTTGCCTTTCACCATGCAGGCCTCGCAGCGAAGCAGCGAGAAACAATAGAAACCGCGTTTCGAGAAGGCAAGCTCGCCATCGTCTGCGCAACACCGACCCTCGCAGCAGGTATTGACATGCCTGCGTACCGCGCAATCATTCGCGACCTCAAACGCTTCTCAGGAGGGTGGGGCATGACGCCCATCTCCGTCCTCGAATACCACCAAATGGCAGGCAGGGCAGGCAGGCCCGGCATGGAAGAGAGCGGCGAGGCAATCACCATCGCCGCGACTCCCTCGCAAAAGGAAGACATCATTGAAACCTTTCTCAAAGGAGAGCCAGAAGAAATCACCAGCAAACTCGCTGCGGAACCCGCCCTGCGCGTCGCGACGCTCTCACTCATCGCGACGGAATACTGCACGACGACCCAAGCCCTCTTTGACTTTTTTAGCAAAACATTCTACGCGCACCAGTATGGCGACATGCGAAAAATACACAGTATCATCACGCGCATGCTCAAACACCTCGACGCGTGGGGCTTCATCATCACCCCGCAAGGCCACAACGACTTCGTTTCCGCCAAAGACATCCACGCCGGCAAGCTGCGCGCAACCCCTCTCGGCAGGCGCGTCGCAGAACTCTACCTCGACCCCTACACTGCTCACTTCATCATCACCGGCCTTCGCAGAGCCACTCAGAAGAGGCAAAGCAGTTTTGCCTATCTTCACCTCCTCGCCTCAACACTCGAAATGCGCCCATTGCTGCGAGTCAAAACTCGAGAACTCGATGAGATACAAGAAAAAACAGCACCGCACCTGGATGAACTCTACGTCCTAGAACCAAGTATGTACGAAGAAGAATACGAAGACTTCCTTGCCTCCCTCAAGACCGCGCTCTTCCTGAACGACTGGTGCAATGAAGTTACTGAAGACGTCCTCCTCGACCGTTACGATATCAGACCTGGCGAGATCCACGCGAAGCTTGAACGGGCAGATTGGCTCTGCTACGCCGCGGAAGAGCTTTGCAGACTTCTTGTATTCAAAAAAGAAAAAGCCGCCCTGGCAAAACTGCGCCTCCGCCTCAAGCACGGCGCTAAAGAAGAACTCTTCCCCCTCCTCAAATTCAAGCATATCGGTCGAGTGCGTGCCCGCAAACTCTTTCAAAACGGGGTGCGCGACGTAACTGGCGTGAAGAAAGCAGACTACACCGCCCTTGCTCAACTTCTCGGGCCGGGCGTTGCAAAAGACCTCAAAAAACAAGTAGGTCAAACTGTCGACACGAAAGCAATTGGGCCAAGAAAACGCAAAGGCCAAACCGGCCTGAAAACATACCAAAACAAGAAAAAAACCGAGAAAAAAAGCAAATAAAACCTGTCACCCCGCTCTCTTGAAGTCGTGTTGTGTTTTCAAGCAAAAAGCATCGCTACATAAAAGCACGCAGAATAAAAAAAGCATACTGAATAAGCCACGAACAAAAAAAGAAGAAAAAAAGAAGAAACAACAAACGCAAAAACAAGGATAAAAGCATAACCTGCCGGCCGCTTAGCCCCAACACCAATCACTACTTTGCCCTTCCACTCCGTTTTCGGCACTTATTTTTTTTGTAGGCAAGGTACGAGTAAATAGTCGCGGCGGCAGACACAACAAGCAAAGGAGTGACGATAACCAGGA
>RFJU01000142.1 GCA_003694805.1 Candidatus Woesearchaeota archaeon
CATTTGCCAATGTATATGTTTTTAAATATATTTTGAGGGGGTTTTGCGAAGTGAAGAACAAAAAAATCTTCAGCGTTTTTTTCCGAGAAAAGCCGGCAATGATGCTGGTCACCCTTCTCAATAACAACGGGGATGTCTACGCATCTTCCCTCGCGAAAGTTGTTGACTGTACATATTCACACGTTGTTAAGATTTTGCAGGAGATGCAAAAGGCAGGGTTGGTTTCTTTCAATAAGCGCGGCAGGTTGAAAGTTTTGACGCTGACAAAGAAAGGCGAGGACGTCGCCAAGCATATCGACACCATTCGTAATGCTATTTAGTTGGCAAGGGCGAAGCGCGATTTCTTTCAGACTTTTAGATTGTTCTGAACGGCTTTGAGTTCTTCGCTCTTTATGCGTCTTCTTGTTTGGAGAATTGTTTAATGGTGACCATTCCTTTTGTTGCAGTGAGCTCGTATTCTTCGTCTTCAATGAATCCCGCTTGATCCACAACGAGTTCGGGGAGAAGCACTTTCGCCCCGCGAAAATCGAGTGGGCCTATGATATGCAAGGTTTTGCCTGCCTTTGTTTGAGTGATGTGTGCGCTCATTCGAGAAGTGCTTCCTTGTTCTTTGTACTTCTTGGTTTCTGCAAAGAGAAACTGCGCAATCTTGTCAGCGATGTCAACACCAGTGATTTCGCTGATGCCAAGACCAGGGCTAATGTTTGCCTCTATAACAAGCGGGCCCTTTGCTGACTCGAGAAGGTCTACACCGCAGATGCCTGCACCGATGCTTCTCGCTGTGGATACAGCAATTTTTTTGGCGTGTGCACCGAGGACGTACGGTGTTCCTTGGGCTCCTGCGTGAAGGTTAGCTCGCTTCTCGTCTGGCGGGCCTTGCCGTTTCATAGCGGCAACGACTTTTTCCCCTACGACAAAAGCACGAATGTCTGACGTTCCCGTTTCGATATATTCTTGGATGAGGAAGGGTTGTTTGAGGGCGGAAAGCGCGTCGAGGATGGAGTTTGCAGAGGCTTTGCTGTCTGCGAAGACCACTCCTTTTCCTTGGGTTCCTTGGGGGAACTTCATAATGAGCGGGTAGTTGGCATGGTCAAGGACTTTTTTTGCTGCCGTAATGGTCGCGGCGAGGTACGTTGCAGGCATGGGTATGTTTTTTTGTTGAAGGACGAGTTGTGTGAGGAGCTTGTCGTGGGCGATGGTGAACGCGTCTGGGAGGTAGGGGATGTAGGCTTGCTTGGAGAGGAGGGTTACGAGGGTTCTGAGAAGGGGGGAATAGCGAAAGCTCCCTTTCGGGAGGATGCAGTCGTATTTCTTTAGTGCGTCTCCTTTGTGAAGGACTGTGCTTTTCTCTCCTGAAAGCCGAACTTCAATATCCCTTACGTCAAGTTCATCTACGACGGAGAAGTACTTTTTCATTGCTTGCGCTGTTTTTTTACTGCTCTCGCTGCCCATGGAGATGACAGCAGCGCTGAACCCTTCGTGCTTTGCAGGTGCTTGGCTTTTTTTGGATCGTGCCATTGGATTTTTTGCCTTTCGTCTTCGTTGTTGAAGGCGTGGGTGTTCTTTTTTAGTTCATGCTTCTTTTGCAGGATCGATGAGGAAGCCGTTCTTGAGGATGTTCTGTCCTAAGAGTACAGGGTATTTCAGGTGGCTCCTATCTGCAAGGGTGAATTGGGCGCAAAGTTCTCTCCCTCGTATGATGATGCACGCTTCGATAATTGGTCGCACCTTGTTTCCGTTTGCATTCTTAACAAGCCTTGTTTCAATGATGGGGCCGAGTTTAAGCTTGGCTGCGAGGTGAACATCGAGCGAGCTCTTTGTTGCGCCCGTGTCTACTTTCGCGGTCGCCTCGACCTCCTCATCTCTTCCCTTGATGATGACCCGCTCCGTTAGGCCGATGACAATGCGGTTGTCCGGTTGGGCAGGGTTGTTGCTTGATGACTGCATAAACCATATTGAAAGACAGGTCTTTTTTTAAACTTTGTCCTCTATGTGCTCCTCTATTTACTATTGGTATTTTTTAGCGGGCTTGTTTGCCCCGGGGAAGTGTTTCAGCAGGCAAGGAGTGCCCTGGTGCGAAGAGCGGTTTTGTTGAGACTTTTCGAGGGTTGTTACGAGAGATGGGAGAAGATGTTTTGGACGCGCTCGGGCCCGAGGAGTTTGAGGAACGAGGCGAGACGGGGCCCTCGTTCCTTGCCGATGAGGCAGAGGTAGGCTTTTTGGAAGAGTTCTCTTGGCGGAATGTTTTCTTCTTTGGCGATTTCGTAAATGCCTTTGTGGATTTCTTCTTCAGCGCTTGATGTGCTGACAAGTGCCGCGACGCGTTTGAGTGCTGCTTTTTGGGCGGGAGTGAGCGAGGCGAGGACGTCAGGAGGCGGGCTGTTTTGAACGCTGAATCGCATGCTTTCCGGGGCGTGGCGTTCAAGCCAGTTCTTTGCGCACTGGACTCTCAGGCGCGTTCTTTCCCTGTCTTGGTCCGTTTTGAAGCTGTCTTGGAAGTGGTTGGTTGTTTTTTCGATGTCTCCTTCGTAGAGTTGGAGGACGGTCGTCACGTGGCGGAAGGGGGGTTGAAAAGGAAGCGTCTTGGCCGGCGTGTTCACGCAGCTCAGCTCATAAATTCTTTTCATGTTTTTTGCTTCCTTTTCATTCTTTGCTTCTTGTGCTCCGTAGTAGATGCGTTCGCAGCGATCGAAGTCTTCGTAGATTTTGATCACGTCAAGGTCGAAGGAGATGTTGAACTTCGCTCCTGGTCGCGTTCCGGCAAAGAGGTAGCGAATGATGGGTGGCTCGTACACGGCGAGGAGGTCGTGAAGAGTGAGCACGTTCCCTGATGAGCTGGCAAATTCTCCCCCTCCTTTGATTGCAATCCACTCGTACATGAATCCGTAAGGCGGCTCTTCAGACCACACGGTTCGTATGATTTGGCTCGCTGAATCATAGGAGCCTCCTGCGGTGAAATGATCTTTCCCTCCCGGTTCAAAGTCTACGCCTTCTGCGTGCCAGCGCATCGGCCAGTCGACCCTCCAGGGGAGTTTGCAAATGCCTGTTGTTCTGAAGTCAAAGGTGTTCGTATGGCCGCAGTCGCAGGTATAGGTAACGGCGTATTCTTCGTCGTAGTTCACAACGCGCGTCTTGTTTGTTTTGCATGCTTCGCAAAAGATGCTGAGTGGGAACCAGTCTTGTGGTAGGGGTTCCTTGCGGAACGCGTTAAGAATGGTTCTAATGGCGTGTCTTGCCCGTAACGCTTCGCGGATGTGGGGGGCATACGCGCAGGAAGTGTAGCGTTCGTGTTGGTAGATAAACTGTGGCTGAATGCCGAGGAGGGGGAGGTATTGTTCAAATTCTTTTTCGTTGCGTTCGGCAAATGAGCGGTATGTTCCGGTGGTGTCGGGCGTTTCGGATATGGGCTTGCCAAGGTAGGTTTTGAGCAGGTCTTGTTTTGGCAAATTCTTGGGTACTTTTCTGAGTGGGTCGTAGTCGTCCCAGGAGTAGATGAAGCGCACTTGCTTTCCGGCGTCGCGAATGGCTCTCGCGACAAGGTCGACAGTGATGACTTCGCGGAAATTCCCGACGTGCACCGTTCCTGAGGGGGTGATGCCTGATGAGACAACGACTTCTTCTTTGTCTTTGCTTCGCTCAAGCACTACTCTTGCCGCTTGGTCCGCCCAGTGAAGCACGCCGGTTTGTTCGTCAGGGGTCGTTTCTGTGGAGGAACTGCTTGCTCGGCGGGGGGGTGGTGGTGCTTCCTTTTTTGTTTGTGCACTCATTTTCACGATTCTCGTAACCAGAAAGCGCCAACGAGGTATAAAAAAGCTTTGTTTTCACACTTCGCACCGGGCTAAACAGTGCGTGCCGGCAAAAGGGGCAGTCCGTACAGCAAAGGCAAAACCGAGGCAACAAACACAAACGTTTATAAGCAGATCGTGGTCGCCACTGTGCCGAAAATGGTTCGTAAAAAGAAGGTCAAAAAGAGTGGGAAGGTGAAAGGAGCGATGACGATGCAGTTTCGGGAAAGCAAGGATTCTGAATGGATTGTTGTGGGACGTTCGCATGTTCATGAGCAGGGAGTTTTTGCAAAAAAGGACATTCCGAAAGGGACGCGCATTATTGAATACACAGGTGAAAAGATTACAAAAGCAGAGTCTGCGAGAAGGTCTGAGCGAGAGAACGGCCATGCTGGTCAAGTGTACATTTTTGAGTTGAACAAGCGGTATGATATTGACGGCGCCGTTGGTGGGAGTGATGCAATTTACATTAACCACTCGTGTGAGCCAAATTGCGAGGTGGAGATTATTCGGGGGCGTATTTGGATTGTTGCCCTGCGCGACATTAAAGAGGGGGAGGAGCTCGGGTATGATTATAATTTTGATCTTGAGGATTTTGAGGAGCACCCTTGTAACTGTGGATCGAAGAAGTGCAGAGGGTTTATTGTGGGGGAAGAGCACTGGCCGAAGCTGAAGCGTCTTCTCGCAAAAAAGAAGAAGGCAGCGCTCAAAAAAGAAGACGGCGTAGGGAAGGGGCGCGTGTGAAGTCCTTGCGGGTTGGCAACGCAAGGTTGGTTGGGAAGGGGCGCGTTCACTCCATCAGAGGAGTTTGAGTTTCTCTGTTATTGGGTCGATGAGGTCTTCTTTTGCTGGACCGATGGCGCCGCACGTGACGGTTCCTGGGGCGACGACGGTTTTTCCTGCGTCGGTAATGATTGACGTGGGGAGGTTTGCATCCTTTCCTGCTTGGATGTAGCGGTAGAGTTCTTCATCGTTTGAGACTTTAACGACGATTTTCGCCATGCCTTCCGACCGCCATGCTCGAAGTGCTACTTTGTCCGCCTTGAGCGCCGCGTCTACCGCCGCGTGGGCGGCTTGTGCTGCAGTTTTCCCTTTGGGCAGGCGGAGGTCTGCTCGCACGAGAATGACTTGCTTGTACATGGTGAGTGATTCTTGAGCACACGTCGTATTTAAGCTTTCCTGCTCGTGTTTCCTGATGGGTTGTCTGTAGTTGTCTTCTTGTTCAGATTAGCTGCGAAGCGTTGTCAGGGCAACGGTTATTGAACTCAATAAAAAAATCGGCTAAATTTGGAAGGGTTTCTGGAGGTTTTACTCGAAGAATTTTGCGCTTTCTTGGAGACGACGATTTAATCTTTTGTCTTGATTTATTGTAACATAACCAAGAGGCTCTCTTCTGCAGGTTTCGATAGGCCTTGTTGCTCTTAGTTCTTCATGAACTCTTGATTCCGGTCTTGTATGATATCCGCCAACGATTGCAAGTAATGGTTTATTGCTTCTTGCTACTTCTGCTCGAATCAATTTTCCCATAACCATTTCTC
>RFJU01000143.1 GCA_003694805.1 Candidatus Woesearchaeota archaeon
ATGAAGACCGGAGTCTTCACTTCTAAGGCTCCCACCTACGCTACGCAACAAAACCCGTATTGCAGCTGCAGGCTACAGTAAAGTTTCACGGGGTCTTCGCTTCCCACTGGACGTCCCTGGCCTTTGCACCAGGAAAGAGTTTTCGGAGGGTTCTCGGTAGGGACAGTAGAGATCTCGTTACGCCATTCATGCAGGCCGTCATTCAAACGGCAAGGCATTTCGCTACCTTAAGAGAGTTATAGTTACTCCCGCCGTTTACCAGCCCTTGGCTCCCTTGAAAAGGAGTTTTAGGTACTGGCACTGGGCAGACGTCACCGACTATACTCACCCTTGCGGGCTTGCAGTCAGTTATGTTTTTGTTAAACAGTCGGACCTCTTTTGTCACTGCGCCCTGCCAACGCACCCGTACGGGCACAAAAGCAGGGATCCCTTATACCGAAGGTACGGGACCAATTTGCCGAATTCCCTTACCAAGATTCTCCCTGGACACCTTAGGTTACTCACCTAGGGGCACCTGTGCTGGTTCTGGGTATGATCGCCCCGGATTTGTTTCCATTCCCTTTTCACGGGCTCCAGGCATCGGCGCAACCGTGCTTTAGCACGGCTCATCACAGCCTTGCTCGGATTCTCTTCATGACGAAACTCCTCCGACCTGGACTGTTTAACACGCTTGATCACGTGTGCACTTAGCCCGAAGCGTCAGAAATGGAACTTGCGTTGCCGCACATACCGAGGCGGTACCGGAATATTAACCGGTTTCCCTTTCGCCACTGCACCAATTAGGCGCTAGCTTAGGATCAACTCACCCTTACCTGATTTGCATTGGTAAGGAACCCTTGCCCTTTCGGTGACGTGGATTCTCACCACGCTACGATCCTACTCTCACCAGGATTCTCATTACCGGACGATCCACCCCCGCTCGCACGAAGGCTTCCGCTCGACCGGTACGCCTGCCTACCAAACTGCTTTTGGCAGCCCTATGGTATCGGTTCGTGATTTAGCCCCGTCCATCTTAGACGCCCACGACCTCGACGAGTAAGCTGTTACGCACTTTTTAAAGGATGGCTGCTTCTAAGCCAACCTCCTCGCTGTCTTTGGCCATGGACAATCTTCACCCTTTCACACTCAATCACGATTAGGGACCTTAACCATAGTCCGGGTTGTTCCCCTCTCCGACTCCAAGCTTACCCCGGAGCCGCGTCTCCCGACATCTACGATAGCCACGCATTCGGAGTTGGACAAGGAACCGAGGGATTTCTCCCCCATAATTCCCAATCCGTAGCTCTACCACGCAGCTCATCTCCGTCGAGGCTTGACTAAGGCCAACTTCGGCAGGAACCAGCTATCGCCAGATTCGATTGGCTTTTCACCCCTAGCCACAGGTTACGAGAACACTTGCCCGTAGCACCTCTGCAGGCCTCCACGAGGTTTTACCCCCGCTTCACCTTACCCACGGCTAGATCATCTGGCTTCGGGTCTGGCCCGTGTGACTTGAGGCGCTTTCACACCCTCCCCCTCGCAAGCTGCGGGGATTCGCTTTCGCTCCGGATCCGCCGCTGACCGGCTTATCCTCGCCACACAGGCAAACTCCCTGGCACGTTATTCAAAACGGACGATGCACACCCGAAAAGTGCGCATCCCACTATAGCTGACAGGTTTCAAGATCTTTTAACTCCCTGCAAAGGGTGCTTTTCAGCGTTCCCTCACGGTACTGTACGCTATCGGACTCGAGGAGTATTTAGGGTTGGAGGTTTGTGTCCCCCACCTTCACACTCCATTTCCAAGAAGTGCTACTCAGGAGATCCCCTGATCCCATTTCGCTCCTGCTACGGGGCTCTCACCCTCTCTAGCCTGGCATTCCAGCCACGTTCGCATCGCGAAACGAGGGAACAACGGGGCCCATACACCACATCTCCAACGCTTTTCAGCGCAGGATTCAGTTTGCCCTCTGCTGCTTTGGGTCGCTCCTACTCACAGCATCCCATATTGGTTTCTCTTCCTCCGGGTACTAAGATGTTTCAATTCCCCGGGTTCGCTATCCTTACGGATTCAAGAGGAGAAGTCTCATTCGGAGATCCGTGGTTCAACGGTCACGTGCACCTCGCCACAGCTTATCGCAGCTTGTCACGTCCTTCTTCGCCTCTCGAGCCGAGCTATCCACCTGCCAGCGTCATTCTTTTCCTGTGTACACAGGGACGCTTCCATGGATTTTTTTTCCTCTGCGCGCGCCTCACTGAACATGAAAAAACGTTCATGCCCTCCGGCACCACCACCCGCCACGCCTCGCGTGACGAGCTGAATACATAAACAACCCTAACTCCGTATGCACAAGGGCGTGCTCGCACCCCCCGTGCAACAATGGACTCGTCGGGACTTTCACCAACGAGCCCACCAAGACGGACCCGTTGCTTTTGAACCCGAGGCCTCCCGCGTGCAAGGCGGGCGCTCTACCAGGCTGAGCTACGAGCCCATAGGGTCCCCTCAAGGAAAACGTGCTTCCTCGAGAACCTCATCGAGCAAAAAGGACATCGATGAGCGTCATCAAGAGGGTTCCAACTTATTTAAAAGGTTATCGGTTCTTGCACGTCGAAAACCCGAAGAGCGCGTACAAGGGACAAAACCCAACAACCGCCGTGAGACCAAACACCAGCGCGAGCACAAACCACCACGGACTGTGCACCGCGCCTAGCACAGCAAAAACCACGGCTAAAACGCCCCGAACAACCCTATCAACAACACCTTCATTCTTCTTCATACTACCACCTCCTCACACCCCTCAGCAACGAACAAGCCAGTAATAAACCTTTCCCTCACTACAATTTTTTCTCGCCACGTTTTCCCAGCACCCTGTTCAATTGAGCGCCGTGCACAAACACGCGTTCAGAAAAAAAAGAAAGAAAAAAAGTGGAAAAAGAAAAAATGAAGCGCTTCAGAAAAACAAGGAAAAGAAAAAAAGAAAGGGTAAGAACACGCACAAAAAACCTCGCGTCAATTACTTGTTCTGCAATTATTATTTATGCCACTATTTGAAAAAAAAAAGGAGGTGATCCATCCGCAGGTTCCCCTACGGATACCTTGTGACGACTTAACCCACCTCACTGAGCCAAGGTTCAACATGCCCAAGACAGGCGTGTTTCACCCAGACCCTGCTCGGTTGGTTTGACGGGCGGTGTGTGCAAGGAGCAGGGACATATTCACCGGACGATGATGACGTCCGATTACTAGGGATTCCGGCGTCATGAGGCTGAGTTGCAAGCCTCAATCCGAACTTGGGCAGGGTTTAGAGGTTTGGCTTCACCTTTCGGTGTCGCATCCCATTGTCCCTACCATTGTTGCGCGCGTGTAGCCTAGAAGATTCGGGCCATACAGACCTACCGTAGCCTGCACCTTCCTCCCCCTTACGAGGGCAGTCTCCACAGTGTGCTCAGTCCGCAAGCGCTGTTAGCAACTGTGGATACAGATCTCGCTCGTTGCCAGACTTAGCTGGACACTTCACAGCACGAGCTGACGGCGGCCATGCAGCACCTCTCGGCTCGTCAAGTAAGCCCTTCAGACTGACCTTCATCCTGCCGTCGCCTCTAGTGAGGTTCTCTGCGTTGAATTAGATTAAACCGCACGCCGCACCCCTTGTGGTGCTCCCCCGTCAATTCCTTAAAGTTTCAGCCTTGCGACCGTACTTCCCAGGCGGTGAGCTTAACACCTTCGTTTCGACACTGCGCATCCCCATAGGATGCGCAACACCTAGCTCACAGCGTTTACGGCTAGGACTACTCGGGTATCTAATCCGGTTTGCTCCCCTAGCTTTCGTTCCTCACCGTCAGATCCGTTCTGGTCAGATGCCTTCGCCATCGGTCGTCCTCCGAGGATTATCCCATTTTACCGGTCCCCCCGGAATACGTCTGACCCCTCCCGGTCTCAAGCCTGGCAGTGTCTTCTGCGCGCCGTCAAGTTGAGCAAGACGATTTCACAAAAGATTTACCAAGCCGGCTACGAACGCTTTAGGCCCAATAAACGCGATAGCCACTTGTGGCGCTGGTGTTACCGCGGCGGCTGGCACCAGTCTTACCCACCACTTATTCGCCAAGCTATTTACACTTGGCAAAAGCCTGCACAATGTGCAAGCACTGGGGATCCCCTTCTCACACTTTCGTGCATTGGAAAGGTTTCGCGCCTGCTGCACCCCGTAGGGCTGGGACCAGTATCTCAGTGTCCCTCTCCGGGCTCCCTCTCTCAAGGCCCGTACGGATCTTCGGCTTGGTGGGCCATTACCCCGCCAACAACCTAATCCGCCGCCGGCTCATCGTGCGGCACGAGTTTCAGAAATGAAGCGTTCCAGCCATCATTTCCTATCAGGTATTCCACTCAGTTTCCCGAGGTTATCCCTGACCGCACGGCAGATTACCGACGTGTTACTGAGCGATTCGCCGGGATTGCTCCCTGACTTGCATGGCTAAGTCGAATCCCCATAGCAGCTATCTCCCGCAGGATCAACGGGTACTCAATTCGGTCGCGTATAATGTTCTCAATTCTTTCAAAACAAGAATTGACTTGTTGGGTTTTCTGCATCGTGTTCCTACCCATACTTGAACGCCTCGGTCAAGCATGCCTCACACTGCACGTGTGAGCGTGTTGGGACCAAAAAGGGTTAACCTCTTTGGCATAAAAAAGGCGCTGATACCCGCCGAGTTTGTCGACGAGCAAGCAGGGAGAGCACGAACCCCTTTAAATAATTAACGGAATCCAGTAAAGCGGCGCGCAGAAGAAGAAACAGAAGAAGAAAAGAAGAAGCAGCCCCCCGCATCGCCACGCAAAAAACAGTGCACAAGACATGAACGAACAGCATGAGCGTGCCAAGCCCGGAGCAGGAGGGAACGGCCACGCCGTCCCAAACGCTTCTGCACCTTCGCACGCCTACTTCCTCATCGGCGTGTACGAGCAACTACTCGTTACGAGCAGTCCAATTCAACTCGTTCGTAATGCGACGTCCCCTTCAGCTCAAGCTCATTCACTCCCTTTGAGAGCGCCGTCTTCACATTTATCTTGATTGGCGTGAACGAACAAGAGAGCTCTTCGCCAGGCCGGAGCGCCACAACACCCCCGCAGTTTTCTTTAAAAGAATCCCCTGGGCCGAACAAGACTTCACCGAACGAGACAGGACGCTCGCGACCGTTAAGCTGAAAATCATTCATCAAGAGCACAACAAACTCCTCTCGATTGACCAACTGCTTATACGCGGACGGATCAGCAGACGGATCAACAAGCCAGAGCCAGTCGGTAGGATTGCGCAACGAAAACGAGAGCGTCCTTGTTTTAGCATCACACGCAACGTCAAAAAACGCCTTCGTGTCTTGTTCGCCTTCCTCCGCAGGAACGGACGTCGTGTTCTCCTCAACAACGGGTTCGGGCGCGGGTTCTGGCTCTTGCACAAGAAGGGTTTCAGGCGGAGGAGGAAGCGGTTTTGTTGAACACCCGCTCAACACCATAAACAGAGCCGCCACGCAGAGCACCGCCAGAGCACGCCACAGAAAAAGGAGCCTCGCCGGGTGCGGCCTTGCCTTGACTCGCCCCTCCTTCCCCTCGGCCTCTTTACACTTCAAACAATCTTCCTTTCCGAATTGCACCATATCATCCACCCCCCTGAACGCTACCGCATCAAACAAGGAATCAAACAAGACTTCGTTTATAAATATTTGCCTTGGCCCTCTCCTTCACAACAGCCAACGTCACAACAGCCAAAAGCCAAAACAACCCGTTGCTCCAACACAACAAACTTCAAAAACTTCATCACTGAGAAGCACTGCTACGCAGAAGCGTTTTTACTTGCGCAAGCTCCGCTTGCGTTTTTCCTTCTTCATGCGCTTTCGCTGCCACTTCCAGCGCATCTGACCCTTCTTTTTCCAACGTCGTGAACTTCTCTTCATGCAACACCTAGCTACGCTAGCGCCAGCACTCCTTGCCAGCACTGCACACTCTTGAACCGCACGAACTTCCAACGTCTATTTAAAGGTTTTCCTCACAAGAACCCTCCTCAAAGCAAAAAAGCACCCAGCGCAAAAGCATCTCCAAAGGCATGAGCAAGGACCAAAGGCATGAGCAAGGACACACGCCACATCACACATCGGTAAACAGTGTTTCCTCCGGAAAGACAACCACGCCCTTCTCCGTGACTTTGACAAGACGAATCTCGCGGTCGTGATCTGAGCCACGAAGCTTCCTGACAACAATCCCGGGCACGAACGTAGCGCCTCTTCGAATATTGTAGAGCGCAACCACCCCATCCGCAATGAACTCTTCAATACCGTAGGTAGAAACTTCAAAACTTCCCTCTTTTGTCTCCGCCAAGAGTAGCGACGTTACACGCCTAGCAGAGAGCATGTTTCCCAGCGCGGCCAGTGCCAACCTTCGCTCCTCATTCGAAGTCAATACCATACTGAACAACGTCAAAGAATCAATAACAACCCTTGTAACACCCAGCTCTCGAATCACCTCTTCAATCTCACTAATTAAATGATGCGGCTTTGCATTTACTTTGGACATATAATGCGTCACTTTTGCTAGCGGGCCACCAATAAACCTGAACCTGCCCGAAGCTTCCATTTTCGCGAAGTCAAAGCCGAGGCGCGCCATGTCCTCGTATAACTTTTTCTTGCTCTCCTCCAAACTCACATAGAGACATGTCTCGCCTTCCTCCACTCCTTTCCAGAGAAACTGCGTCGCGAGTGTGGTCTTTCCCGACCCGCACGGTCCAGAAACCAAGATATTTCTTCCGGGAAGAAAACCCCCATGCAACAGCGTGTCCAGCCCTTCAACGCCAGAGCTCACCCTCCTTTCTTGCCTTTCTCCACCACGGTCTTCGGAACTGGAACGAGTATCTCTCAAGACCTCCCTCTCCTGCCTAGTCATCAAGCACCACCTCCCTCAACAAATAACGCTTCCTCCCTGGAAACGCATCTTTCGTCTCCCACACGCGATGTGCCAACGCGCCGAAGAACAAACCAGACATGTGAAGCAAAGCAGAACTGGAAGCTGAAAAGAACAGCGGAGAGACCCCTCCCGCAACCAGCAAGAAAAGAGGAGAAACAACCGCTAAACCGGCAACAACGGCAAGAACGACGCCTTCATTCACCTCGAATTTACGCACGTGCATACTCGCAACACCAAACCCTGCATACACTGCAGTCGACGCGCCGAGAACGGTGATTTTTGTTGCAAACCAAATAGGAAGCGCCGCCACGACACCTGCAAGAAAATAAATGCCCAGCGCTTCTTTTGAAAGCACATCCACTTCTGCGAACACCGTCCACAACAAAGCAACACCTACAAGGTTGAACAAGAGGTGCTGAACGTTTCCATGAACCAGTTGATAAGAAAAAAAACGCCACCACTCCCCGTTCATTACCGCAGTATATTCGAGGCTGAAACGATCAACAGCGCCAGGGAGGAAAAACATCACGCAATACAGCAAAAACAGTCCAGCAATGATTCCCAGAAGCTGTATTGACCGTTTCATTCTCTTTCCTCTCTCTTGCCAACCTTCCACTGCCGAAAACTAAAACGCGTCCTCGCCGCTGGCGCGTCACCTCTCACCCGACCTTCGAAGAATTGTCTTTTGCATTTGCCGTTTCCCGTTCCTTGCCACAAAAAACAAAAGAGAACCCGCAACTGCTATTCCCGCACCAACTTCTAAGAGCACAACCGCGCTGCTTTGGACCGCCACGCTGTTCTTCTCCAGCACGAATGCTATCACCGAGACCAGCAACCAAGAACCTGCCACGAGCAGCACTATGTTTCTCCCGCCACGTGAACGTCCTTTGTTTCTCATACCCCAACCTCCGCTTGCTTGACGCTCGTCATGTCCGAATATTCTGCTTCTCATGCTCACGGCTGAGCGCCGTGTTGTGTGCCTTAAAATACGCTTCGACAAAAGTCCCCCAATCCGCTTTGGAAGCCAACACCTTGGCCTCGGACTTAAGCGCCACGCGCTCTGGACGCTTGCGCTTTGCATACCCTTCAAGAAGCTTGGTCAAGTCACGCACCTGCTCCTCCCATGATCTGCCCATACGCCTGAGAACTGAAATGCCTTGGAGGCCATCTCGCACACCTTCTTGCAGTAAGAACCTTCCAAAACCGGCAAGATCCGTGGTTATCGAAGGAACACCCATCGCCGCGGCTTCGAGCGGGGTGTACCCCCACGGCTCATAATAACTAGGAAATACTCCCAAATGGCAGCCCGCCATCGCATCATAATACGGTAAGCTTATCATCGAATCATTCCCATCCAAATACACGGGGTAGAACACGACTTTCACCCTATCTTCTTTGAGATTGTTCAACCCGCATCTGCGGAACGCCTGAATAATAGCATCTTTTCCTTCATCAACACTGTGCGTGCTCAAGGCAGGAACTCCTTCTTGTTTAAACCTGACGTAGTCTTTTTTGAGCGAGTGAAGAAAATCTTTTGAGAGCACATCTTTTGCAGATAGCTTCCCTGACGCTACCAGGGATGAGACAATGTTTTTCAAAATAGTGTCCCCGTGCCAGTGCACATGATTTTTAATGTGCCTGAAATAGTTCTTGTTCTTGAGCACTTCAACCCGAATCCCTTCAGTTACGGTTGGAATCCAAAAAAAAGCAGTCACGGTTCTCTTCGACCGCTCCCCCGCCAACTTTCTGTTCAAATTCCCAAGCGCCTCAATGAAGAGATCAATGCCTTTGTTTGCAAACTCGTACCTTCCTATTATGAAAAAAACGAGGTTGTGAGACAAATCAAAGGTGTAGTACGGAAAGAAATAGTACTGCAAAAACTCCTCCACTTTTTCTTTGCACATGACATGCTTCACCGCCGCGTCTTCAAGTGTCGGAAATTTTGAAACATCCAAGCCGTTGTAGAGCAGCACGTCAGGTTTTCTTCCAAGAAAATGCTCTGCTTCAAGCCCGGTTATTTCAGAAACCGTGGTGAAAACAGAGGCATTCCTCGCCGCCGCTCGCTCCATAGTGAACTTATCCTGAATGCCCCTTGCATACGCCTCCCGTTCGGGATTGATTGTTGAGAGATTCGCATAGAGATCGACACCGCCGCCGGCAAGCGACCTTCCCAGCATTGTCGCGTGCGTCGTAAACACGGTCGGCACCGACAACCCTTTCCTGCGAAGATAGAGCACCGCCGATGATGAAAGCCACTCGTGTACGTGGAGAACCAACGACTTTTTGCCTTCAATCCAGAGTTGTTCAACAAGCATCCCTACTGCCCACGACCAAAGCACCGGCTCTTCAAACTCCCACGACGCGTACAGAGAGTCAACTCGAAAGCCGTCCCACAAGGCCTTTTTTACCGCATCTTTGCGCCCTGCAAGACCGCTGGCGTCAACAAGAATCGTGTCTGGCGCCCCTTCGATTAGCCACGACCCGAAGAAGATGCGCACCCCTTCCTGTTCGAGCCGTTCTGCAACGCCTTTGAGCCAGGTCGGAAGCTGACGTTGTTCAAAATCTGTTTTTGCATGCTCTTCCTTATAGGGACCCACGCAGACGTAGGTTTGATAATTTTTCTTCATCAATGCCGCTTTGGATTTCAAAACAGTATAGATGCCCCCGACCTTATTGCACACTTCCCAAGACGCCTCAACAAGCATGCTCGCTTTTGGATGCTCCATAACCAACCCACCACTCTTGTTTCACGCACCACCACCCACCGCTACGCACGAGGATGTTCTTTCCTTATGAAGTACTGAAACACATATTCAAAAAAAATGAACGTGTAGGAACACACCTGGAATACACCTAGGAACACATCTACGCACCTTCACGCCCAGCCTTATGAGAAAAAAGAAAAAAAAGAAAAAAAGTTATCTTTCGTGCTCTCAAACACGTTTTTCTTCCCGTTTAGGGGTAGACTGCAATCCTCTTGTCTACAATCAAGTCCGGAATTGCAGCCTCCACGACGAGAGGTGTACCAACCATGGGAACGAGGTTCACTTTCAAATCTTCTCCTTCACCAATGCTCCTTGGTGATTGGAAGCAAATCTTCACAACATCGCCTTTTGTGAGGTATCCTGCTTTGTTGTTCGTGCCGGTTATTTGGTAGGAAATGCCAAAGTCGCCGCCGGCACTCATCGAACCCGTGTTTGAGCAGTCAATACTTGCGTTGTATTCGTAATCTGCACTTGTGTTGTCAAGATTCAGGGTCAAGAGCGTGTCAGTAAATCGTATCGGGTCGGAACCGCCGCTGAGCTTGACCGTCATGTAAAGGTAATCGACAGATTGATCAGTTCCGTCTTCAGCAAAAAGCTCCAACGCATTTATTGACGTGCCAACTTCTTGCTTTGTAGCCTTTCCTGTGGCTAATGCTTTGTTTTGCAGGGAGCCCGTCGTCTGTATCAAGACCCCTGCGGCCACTGCTGCAACCAAGATCATCGCAATGAAGATGATCAAGGTTCCCATGCCCATTTCTGCTTTTTTGTTGTTGCGGGGCAACATGCTTCTCACCTCATTTTTTGCAGCGTTCGCTGCTCACTTCTTCTTTTTCCTTGAAAATACTACTATTTAAATGTTTCTATTTTTACTATTTTATTAC
>RFJU01000144.1 GCA_003694805.1 Candidatus Woesearchaeota archaeon
AGCTTGAACTGCACATTTCAGAGGAGATAATTCCTAACTAGTCAGCTAGATTAACGATTCGCCTCAAGACTTATTGCTTGTTTGAATTTGAAGAAAAACCGCTTTTTAATCACTTGGCGTTCTCCGCTCGGCTGGTTGATTGAACGGTCGAGAATAAACATTTCTTCATTGCACGATACGCCAAAGCTTTAAAAACCTCGAGTTTCTTCCTCCTCCTTTGCACCATCATGTTATCGCTCAAGTTTGTCCGGGAGCATGCCGACGTCGTGAAGGATTCCATTGCGCGGCGAAAAGAGGATACGTCAATTGTTGACGAGGTTTTGCGTCTTGACGAGGCGTGGCGGGAAAAGAAGAAGGCAATTGACGCCTTGCGCCACGAGCGAAACAAGGTTTCTGAAGAGATTAATACGCTTAAAAAGGCGGGGAAGGATGCTTCGGCCGTTCTTGCGCGGGCCAAGCAGATTCCAAAAGAGCTCAAGGCATTGCAGGAGGAAGAGCGGGCAGCGTGGGAGGCAGTGGTGGAAGCGTTGCGCAAGATCCCCAACGTCATGCACGAGAAGGTGCCGTATGGCAAAAGCGACGAGGACAACGTCGAGCTCAAGCGGTGGGGTGCGCATCGGGAGTTTTCGTTTCCCGTGAGGAACCATGTGGAGCTGTGCGAGATGAATGGCTGGGCTGACTTCGACGCCTCGGCAAGGACGTCGGGAAATGGCTTTTATTTCTTGAAGGGGGATTTGGCCCTGCTCAATCAGGCGTTGATTCGCTTTGGCGTTACCTTTATGCAAAAGAAGGGGTACCTGTACATTGAGCCTCCTCTTATGTTGCACCGTCACATCATCCTCGCAGCTGGGGATGAAGACGCGTTTGCTCAATCTATTTATGCAACGGATGACGGGGATTTATGTCTTATCGGGACTGCGGAGCACGCGATTTTGGGTTTGCATGAAGGGCAGGTGCTTCCGGAAGAGCGGCTTCCGCTCAAGTATTTTGGCTACAGCATGTGCTTTCGGAAAGAGATTGGAAGTCACGGTATTAACGAGAAGGGGTTGTGGCGCACGCACCAGTTTAATAAGGTGGAGCAGTTCGTGTTCTGCACGCCGGAGCAGAGTTGGCAGCTTTTCGATGAGCTCTTGCAGAATAGCGAAGAGATCTTGCAGGCGCTAGGTCTTCCCTACCGTGTTGTTGAGATGTGCACTGGTGACTTGGCCGTGTGGAAGGCGCGCTCGTTTGATGTGGAAGTGTGGCGACCGACGACGAAGGGTTTTGGCGAGGTGATGTCGCTCTCGAATTGCACAACGTATCAAGCTGAGGATTTGGGGATTAAGATTTTGCGCAAGGACGGGACGCGCGAGACGGTTCACACGTTGAACAACACAGCCCTGGCGACGTCTCGGGTGATGGTTGCAATCTTGGAGAATTTCCAAAACGAGGATGGTAGCGTTACTATTCCTGAAGCGTTGCGTCCGTACATGAATGGGAAGAAGGTGCTTGAGAAACATGCGTGATACGTATTTTGAAGGGGATATTGTTGTGAAGAAGCATTGGGTAGAGCCGAGTAAGAAGCGGTGCAGCAACTGTAACATCCCCTTTGAGCCGGGAGAGGTATTCATTGAGCGGGAAGTGAACGCGACGATGTTCGTGTTTTGCAGCGAGGAGTGTGTTGAGAATTTTCGCTTGCAGGAATTGATACTGGACGATGACGAGTGAGAAGGGCAGGTTATGACTCGTTTCTTAGTAGTTGGGGACTTGCACGGCCAAATTCCTCGTATCCACTTTAAAGAGTTTGACGCGATCATTGCTCCGGGCGACCTGTGTTCGGACAGGGGTGTTCGGGCTGCGTATCAAAAATTCTACGCGGAGTACTTGAAGAATCGAAAAACTCGACGGGAGTGGTTTGATTTCGTGGGGAAGCGGAAAGCAAAGGCGTTGGTTCGGCAGTCCCTCAAAGATGGCGAGCGGGTTTTGAATGTTTTGGATTCTTTCGGAAAGCCAGTTTTTCTTGTTCCAGGAAATTGGGACTGGCCGAAGGTGGCGTCTAGTTCATGGCCGTATTTGCGCGAAGATCATTTCTCAGCGCTTGTGAAGCAGAAAAGAAACGTCATTAACATGCACGGCAGGCGAAGGACGTTTGGCGGTGTTGATGTGATCGGGTATGGGTACGTGAATGGGCCTGAGCTTCTCAGGTTCAGGTCGTACGACGGCGTTTCGAAGGAGGAGCTTGCGAGAAATGAACAGAAGTATCATCGTTTGCTTGAGAAGTATAGGCGGCTGTTTTCCGGAGCGAAGAGGCCTGTGTTGTTCCTCTCGCATAACGTCCCGTTCAAGAGCGGTTTGGACAAGATTTTGGATGATCACTCGCTTCGGTTCGGGTTTCATTACGGCTCGAATCTGGCTCGCGACCTTCTTGACGAGTTCAACCCTTTGCTGTGCGTCGGGGGTCACATGCACGAGCACTTCGGGAGAAGGAAGGTTGGGAAGACCACGGTGATTAATGCCGGGTTCGGTTCGCGGGTGAACACGCTTGTTGAGATTGTCAACGGGCGGTTGCGCAAGGTTTCGTTCTTCCCTAAGCCGTACGGGAACGGGCGGGGTTGAAGCGCGCGCTGTGAAGCACGTTATTTTTTTCTTCGCCGGAGAAGCCATGAGAAAAAGAACAACTTTTTTATAGGCTGAGTGCTAGAGGCATGGCAACAATGGCTAAGCTTCCATGGTTCTCCTTCATCCTTGCAGGGACGCTGTTGGCAGGCGTTTCTTGGTACTTGGAGCAGACGAGAAATGCTAAGCTCGGAGTTTTCTTCGTGGCAGGGCTGATTTTTCTCGGAATTGGCGCGTTTCGGTTAGTGCTGAAGATTATCTTGTCAGGTGATAGAAAAATTCTGAGGCCTCAAGAGCGAGGAGAGCGGCAGCACGCCGCCTTGGTCCGCAGAGGATCGCACGTGTTTTGCCCCGCGTGCAGGACAGCGAATCATCGCTCGAACAGGTTTTGCAGGATGTGTGGTTATCCGCTCTGGAGGGTGCCGAGGTGAAGGTGATAGAAAACGGAATGGAGGCTGCGTGAGGAGGTATGGCATTTCCGGGAGTGTTGTTCATCCTTCTTGGTGCTGCTGCGTCCCTGATTGCGGGCGTCCTTGAGGGAACGACTGGCTTGGACAGTTCTTGGCTGAACGTCGCGGGTGTGGCATTCATGGCTCTTGGCGTTTTTCGAGCCGTGGCGGCGGTGCTCTTGCAAAAAAGGCCGAAGAAGCGGTTTTCCTTTGAGCGGGAGACGCGCGCGTTAGTTCGTCAGCAGGATTTGCACGTGTGTCCTTCTTGTCATTTTGAGAACGAGTCTGGCTCGCGGCATTGTGAGCGTTGTGGAGTCCCGCTTTGATTGGGAAGGGTCCAGGAACAGTGAGGAGGCGTGCGTAGTGGGGTGGTTGTGAGTGGAAGGGAAGAGCGTATCTCCTGCGCCCTTTGGGTTGTCTTGAACCGCGGGATCGTCGTGGTAAGGGCGTGCCAGTCTTGTCGGGGAGGTTTTTTGTGCTTGCAAGCCAGCCCCGCGTTCTGTTCACGGTTGAGGATGTTCAATAGTGGAGGTTAAGAAGAGGCTGCTCTTAACTTCCGCGATTAAGAGACGTTTTTGCGAAGCATTTTGATAGAGCTTGCAAGGAGGGATCTCCAAACCCTTGTTAACCTCTCTGATGGGCTTGAATTTTAGTGCTGCGTTCAGTGGAGGAGAGGTGGGAGAATTCAAAGTGATTTCAGGGACGTTTCTTCAAGTGAGCGAATGCGGTACATC